>NZ_CDWRCL010000070.1:0-16626 GCF_977927575.1 Frankia sp. CcCS3 | reverse complement strand
CCGGCCGGCCCGGCTTCTTCTTGTCCGGTTCCGACGGCAGCAACGGCACCAGCACAGCCCACTGCTCGTTCGTCAGGTCACCCCGCGCCACACAACGGATCATGCAATCCGAAAATCACCATCAGATCCACGGCCAACCCCGGGACGTACTTCCCAAACAGGCCCTAGGGGGCAGACCGTGTATCACGCTCACTCCACACCCGGAGATGTCACGTTCAGGCGACGCGGCAATCCGGCCGCCCGCGCGTGCGCGAGCGTGGTCATGACAGCGGCACTGATGCTCGTGGCCGGGTGCTCTTCCAGCGGCGGCGACACCGCCTCGTTCACCCCGGTGCCACGGGCCACCCGGATCGCGCCCGCCGTCGAGGCTGATCCCCTGCCGCCGTTGAGCAAGTTCATCACCCAGCCGGACGGCAGCCAGGTGACGACGGTCAGCGCCGACTACCTGTTCGACTCGAACAGCAGTGAGCTCCGGAGGGAGGCCGTGACCGCGTTGGGGCAGATCCTGCCGTCGATCCGTGAACACCCCGGCCACATCGCGGTCATCGGGTACAGCGATGGGCTGGGTCGGACCGAGGACAACCTACGGCTGTCGCAGGATCGCGCCAGGGCGGTCGAGTCGTGGCTTGCGACTCAGGGCATCCCCGGCTCGGTGCTGGAGGTCAAGGGCAAGGGCGAGGAAGGCGCGCAGGACGGCGTCGCCGACGCGAGCCGGCGCCGAGTGGAGATCGTGCTGCGATGACGAGCAATGTTCCCGTCGCTGTTCCCGTCGCTCCCACGGCGGCGGCCGAGGATGCGACCAAGGACGATCTGATGGTTGCCGGGCCGCGGCGACGGGTCCGGCGCAGGCGGCTCGCCGGCCTGGTCGCGGCGACGCTGCTCGCGGCGCCGATGCTCACCGCCTGCAACACCGGCGGTCTACTGGGCAAGGCCGACGCCTCCGCTCCGTTGGACTGCACCCGATACCAGGAGAAGGCGCCGGACAACGGCGCATCCCTGCTACTGATCCTTCTCGACCTGTCCGACAACTCACCCGAGACGGCCGGGCGGGTGACCGCCCGGGCCCAGCCCTATCTCGACACCGCGCTGGAGAACGGCGAGTACATCCGGCTGGTCGCCAGCGGCGGCGGCCCGATGACCTACTCGGACTGCTTCCACGGCGACCGGATGTTCCAGATCACTCGGAACAACGACCAGCGCGAGGAGAAGGACCGGCTCGCCGCGTCGAAGGTGCCCAGCCAGGAGATCGACCACATCATCCAAACCGAGCAGATCAGCCCGAAGGGCAGCGTGACGGGCCTGCTTGCCGGCATCAACGATAAGATCAACGCCGTCCGTTCCACGCCCGACGTGAAGGTCGACGAGGTGACCGTGCTGGTCTGGACGGACCTCCTGGGTACCGGTCAGGAGTCCGACTGCCTCAACGTCGACGGCAAGAAGGCCTCCGTGTCGATCGCCGAGGCACTGGTCAAACGGTGCTTCGAGACGAAGCAGATCACCTCCGTCGGAAACGGCAAGGTGCGTTTCATCGGCGTCAACGAGGGATCGGCGGACCGCCCGCAGCAGGACCTCGCCCGTTATCTCAAGGGCGAGCTGTGCCGACGGATCAGCAGTGACTGCAGCTAGGACGGCTCCGCCCCAACCGGACACCCGGCGTCGTCATCCTCATGCCCCCGACCAGCCCGGTCCCGTCGAAAGCGGCACTGCATTGACCACTCTCACCGCTGCCTCCGGTCCAGCCGCGACCGTCGCCGGGGCACCCGAGATCCCGGAACACCCCGCCCGCATCCGCCGCGGCGCGCACCACGCCGACACATCCGAGCCACTGATGATCGCGACAGCACCGGTGGAAACCCACGCAAGGAGGCGACCCATGGGTGTTCTTCACGAGCCCGAGGAGCAGCATTTCAGCCCGGCCCTCATGCGCTCGACGGTCGTGATCACCAGCTGCCTGCTCATGCTCGCGGTGCTGGAGATCTGGGTCTGGCTGACCCTGTCGTCGTCGTTCGCGAAGGTCTCCGTCACCGGCTCGATGATCGTGACCGCGCTCAGCTTCTTCATCACCGGGAACACCTTCCGACTGCGCGACATCCGCCGTCGCGTGGGCAACCAGGCCCGGGCCGGCCGGATCGCCCCGATCGACGCGCTGTCCAGGCTGCCGCCGCGGGAGACCATCCAGCGACGATTCCTGCTGGGGGCCGTCGGTGCGGTCGTCGGGGTCGGCACGCTCGTACTGACCATGGTCTTCTCCGGTGACGAGGCCCAGGGTGCGCGCGAGGCGATGGTCGCCTCGGTGCTCGGCATCGTCTGCGCCATGCTCTGCTTCGTCGGCGGCACCTTCGCCCGTCCGATCGACTGACCCGCCGACCACACCGACCAGCAGCCGACGACGCCGCCGACAGCTCCGTGGAACCTCTCGTCGAATGTCCCGTCGAACCCGTCCGGTCGAACCCGGAAGGACCGAGATCGGAAAGTAGGAACCTCCAAGGTGCTGCGTAGGGAAAACCAGCCAGGGCGTCTGGCCAAGCAGCTCATCCGCCGGGTGGGAGACGCCGACATCGCGCTGGCGGGCGCCGAGACCCGCCCGAAGGTCCTCAAGAGCCTTGAGGACGCGGAGGTCCAGGAGGTCCGCGCTGCGGTCCGGGCCGACGGGAGGACCCTGGAAGAGCTGATCGCCGAACTCCGGATGGAGATCGACTCCCGGGCCGAACGCCGGGAGCGGCGGACCGAGCTGATCAAGAACAAGGTCGAACAGGGCCGGCTGTGGCGCAGCGTCGGGGTGCAGGAACACATCCCGCAGATGGCGCTGGCGGGCCCGGCCCGGGCCGCGGTGCTGACGGTGCTCGCGGCGCTGGACTTCTACGTCTTCGCCCAGTCCTACGCCGTCCTCGCCGACGTCGGCGGGTACGGGCCCGAATGGTGGCTGGGCGGCCTGCTGGGGGTCGCCGTGTTCATCGCCGGGGTGGCGCTCGCCCACGGCATCAAGGCGTCGATCCTCGCGCGGGCCCAGAAGCAGATGCTCGCCGACGCCGACGCGGGCCGATTCAAGATCGATCCGGAGATCCGCGAGCAGCTGGTGGAGTCGAAATCGTCGCCGCTGGCCCTGACCCTCACCACCGCGATCTTCCTGCTGCTGTCCATCGCCGGGGTGCTGGTACGCACCCAGGGATCGGCCGGCGAGAGCACCGGCAGCGCGGTGATCGTGTTCCAGGCGTTGATCCCGCTGGTCGCCGTCGCGGTCGAACTCTACCTGCACGACCCGACGGAACGGGACGAGCCGATGCCCAACATCGTCGACCGTCGACTCGAACGGCGGCTGGCCAAGGCCGAACGGCGGCTGCGCATCGTCGCGGCCCAGGTCGAGGCGAAGGTCTCCAGGATCGAGAAGCTCTACCGGGTCGAGGAGGCCATCCTTGACGTGGAGCAGAAGGACATGGGCCTGCGACACACCACCGACCTCGTCCTCGGCGGTGGCCACATCCCGACCGTCCCGACGAACGGCCGGGTCGCCGAGGTGGACCGCGACCAGTTGGAGAAGACCCTCAAAATGGCCCGTCGATCCTGATCCGGCCGACGGGTACTGATCCGGCCGACGGGTACCATGTGAGACCGCCATCGAAGAGCACGCCACCCGCGTGCCGGCCCCACGACCGGGGGTGACACTATTCCCATGCTTTCGGATGACGGCCTTTCGGATGACGACGTAGACGAGATCGTCTTCAAGGCCGCGGGAAACGGCGACCATCGCGGCGCGGCGGCCACTCTGGAGGCCTTGGCCGAACGGAGCGAGACGCACGGCGAACGCGTCACCCGGGCGTCCCTGCTGGTCGACGCGGGCAGCCAGTACGGGCTTGCGGACGACTGGGACGAGGCGATCCGCTGCTACCGGGCGGCGGTGGCGGACGGCGGCGGGTGCCTGGTCGATCCCCGCGTCTGGCTGCATGACGGCCTGCTGCGCAACGGGCAGCCGGACGACGCGGCCGCGCTGCGGGCCGAGCTGAAGGCGTCCCGGTCGGTCGATCCGGGCGTCTACGAGGCCGTGGCCGAGAGCCTGGAGTCAATCGGCCTGCTCACCGACGCCCACGCCTGGTTCACCATGGGCTACCACCGCTGCGAACACGCCACGGTCCCCGACTTCATGCTCGATCTCCTGCTGGTCGGCCGGCGGCGGGTGCGCGTCGCCCTCGGTTATCCGACGGACGATCTCGACGAGGTGGCCGAGGACTACATGGAGACGGTCGGCGGCTGATGGCCCCCGGGGTGCCCGGGGAAGAGCGCGGTGCCCGGGGAAGAGCGCGGCCGGATGCTTCGTTGCAACCAGCCGTGAGCCCGACCCGACCTGTCCCCTTGTCCGTGTTGGATCTCGTCCCGGTGGGCACCGGCGTCCCCGCCACCGACGCGGTCCGCGGGACGCTCGAACTCGCCCGACATGCCGAAAGGCTCGGATACACCCGATACTGGTTGGCCGAGCATCACGGCATCCCGGGGATCGCAAGCTCGGCGACCTCGATCCTCATCAGCCAGGTTGCCGCGGCCACCACCACCCTCAGGGTGGGGTCCGGTGGGGTGATGCTGCCCAACCATGCGCCACTCGCCATCGCCGAACAGTTCGGCACGTTGGGCACCCTCTTCCCGGGACGGATCGATCTGGGTATCGGCCGTGCTCCCGGCACCGATCCCGCGACCGCCCGGGCTCTGCGCCGCACCAGCGACCTGCCGGCCATCGACGACTTCCCCGCGCAGCTCGCCGAACTGACGACCTTTCTGGCCGGGGGGGATTTCCCCGGCTCGCACCCAAGGCACGGCGTCACCGCGTTCCCGCGGGCCGAGGTGCCGCCCATCTGGTTGCTGGGATCGAGTGGCTACAGCGCCCAGGTGGCCGGCATGCTCGGCCTGCCGTTCGCGTTCGCGCACCATTTCAGCTCGGTGAACACAGTGCCGGCGCTGGAGCTCTACCGGAAGTCCTTCCGTCCCTCGCCCGGCCGGGAGCGACCGTACGCGCTCGTCGCCGCCGCGGTACTCTGCGCCGCCGACGACGAGCGCGCGGAGTGGCTGGCCGGACCGCAGCGGCTGGCGATGCTGCGGCTGCGTACCGGCCGCCCCGGGGTGTTCCCCTCGCCCGAGGAGGCCGCAGCCTACCCGTGGACCTCGCGGGAGCGGTCGATCGCGGAGGCCGCCACCGCCTCGCACATCGTCGGCTCCCCAGTGACGGTTCGCGCGGGGATCGACGCACTGCTCGACGAGACGGGCGCCGACGAGGTCATGGTCGTCACCAACGTCACCCGGCTGGCGGACCGGATCCGCTCCTACGAGCTGGTAGCCGAACTCGGCGGACTGACGTCGGCGGGTCCGGCGGCCGCGAGCGGCCGGGGCGCAGTACCCATTCGGTGATCCGCGCAACCAGTCCGCGCGGCAGCAGTCGGGAGGCAGCGGAGGCCAGGTAGTTCAGCCGTCCGTCGATGACATACGCCTGGCCGCGGTCGAGGGCACGGAACGCGGTGGCGATCACCTCGTCCGTGGTCCGCAACCGGCCACCGGCGGACATCCGGGTTCCCAGCACCTCGAAGAACTCGGTGTCGGTCGGTCCGGGACATAACGCGAGGACGCGGACCCCCCGCCGACGGTACTCGGCCCACAGGCCGATCGAGAACGACAGGACGAAGGCCTTCGAGGCCCGGTAGACGGCCATATACGGGACGGCCTGGAAACCCGAGGTGGAGGAGACGTTGATGACCGTGCCGCGGCCCCGGGCCACCATGCCCGGCAGGAACAGGTGCGCGACCCGTTCGACGGCCACCACGTTCAGCATCACCTCACGATGATCCCGGTCGGCGGACAGCTCATGGTAAGGGCCGCGTGTCCCGAACCCGGCGTTGTTGACGAGGATGTCGACCTCCAGGCCCGCTTCGGCGACCGCCTCGGCGAGACGGTCCGGACCACGCTCGTCGGCGAGGTCGACCGCGATGACGTGCGCCTCGGTGCCGTACCGGGCAGCGAGGCGCTCCGCGACCATCCACAGCTTCGGTTCGGACGGCGCCACGAGGACGAGCCGGGCTCCACGGTCCGCGTACGCCTCGGCGAACGCCGCGCCGATGCCCGAGGATGCGCCGGTGATGAGAGCGGTGCTCATCCGAAGATCCGGGTCGGCGGTCATGCTTCTCCTGCTCAGCCGGGGTTCCGCGCGGGCGGGCGCGCCACGGGGCGATGCCAGGAAACGCCATCATCGTCGGATTCCCTCACCCGCTCCGCTCGACTCGCCCGCAAAAAATAACTCCGATGCGCGTCTAATCAACTACACTTTCGCCGCTACCCGGCAGCCGCGGCAGGAGGATCGTGTCCATACGTAGTCGACTGTCGCGACATCCCGGCGCACTCGTCCTCGTCCTCCTCGCCATGAGTGCCGTTCTTGTCGCGACCCTCGGTCACGAACACCGCGGCCACAACGACAGCAGCCCGGACGGGTCCAGTAGCCCGGACAGGCCAGGGCCCACCAGCGCGGCCAGTCTTCCCGGCCTACCCGTCGCCCGTACACCACACGACGCCCATGGACCACTCGCTGACGGGGATCCGCGGCCCGGCCCCTGGCGGCGGGAATCCGACCCGTCCCGGCGACCCAGCCGGGCAAGCTGCGCTTTGGCCTCGGGCCGGCGCTCGACAGCGCCCTCGCCTCGCCGCTCGCCGGAGACCTGGACTTTCTCACCACCTGGTACAACGGCCCGGGCGACCTGAGCTTCCTACGGAAGTGGCGGGCGGACCTAATTCCCGAAGTTTACCATTCCGGACACGGCATTCATCTCGTCGTCTGGCTCGACGGCACCGGCAGCGTGGGGACCTTCCAGACCTCCCATGGCCCCGCCTGCGGCCGGGAGTACCCGTTGTCCGGCGCCTTTCTCGCCGACGCCCGCGAGCTCGCCTCGATCTTCGCCGGGCCCGCGAACGGCCCGGCGCTCTACGTCACGCTCTTCACCGAGCTGCAGACATATCCGTGCCAGTCCAACGAGTGGGCCGCCACGCCCGAGACCACGAACTACTACCGGGCTCTGCAGGACCGGTACCTGGCGACCCAGGAGATCTTCCATGCCGGGGCGCCCAACGCCCGGGTGTCGCTGGGCTGGGGCGGTTGGCAGAGCCGCTGGGACGATCCGGTGAAGGGCGGCGGCCGCTCCCTGATCACACACTTCGCGGACGTGCTGCGGGCGTCGGACTTCCAGAGCTTCCAGGCGATGGGGAACGATTCCAACGCCGCCGACGTGCGGAACATGACGAAGCTGCTGGGACAGTACGGCCCGGTCATGGTGGCGCATTTCAAGTCGGGGTCGCAGGCGGTCTGGGACGCGGACATGCACGCCCTGCTCGCCGGCGACGAGGCGCGCAAGCTCAGCCTGGACGGGCTGTTCGCCTTCAGTTTCATGGACCAGTCCAACATCATCTTCTCGCCCCGGGCGCTGGCCACCGCCCGGGGGGCGGTGCAGAGCCACGGCGTCCGGTCCTCGTTCTAACCGACCGCCTAGAACGATCAGTTAGTAAGCGGGCGGAGAGGGTAGTCGGTAGGACTACGAGGCAGCCGTGGCCCGCGCCCGCCGCACGCGATGATCATGCAATGAGGAGGAGGAGGCCGCGCGGATGCGTCTGCCCGCAGCCCGGACCGTCCTGCGCGTGCCGAGCGCCCTCCTGGGGGCGGTGGTCCAGCCGGTTCTCGCCCATACGGTTCTCGCCCATGCCCGGACCGGGTGGAGTCCGGCTTCGAAGCCCGGTTCCCCCGCACTCGGGCCCCCCGCGCCCCGCGCCGTCGATCACGACAGCGTCGATCACGAGATCGCCGGCTCCACGGCGGCCGGCGAACCGCGGGAGAAGGCCGGCGCCTACCGCCTCCTCAGTCTCGGGGTCCGTGGGATCTCCGGGCCGGCCGGCGAATCCCGTCGCCGGCAGGTGGAACGAGTACTGGAGAATCAGCCCGGGGTGGCGTGGGCCCGGGTCAACGAGCCGTTGCAATGTGTCCTGATCGGGCTCGCCGAACCGCCCCCCGCCCTTGACGATCTGGTCGCGGCCCTCGGCCGGGTGGAGGGCGTCGCGCTCGAACCGAGGCCGGGAGCGGTACCGAGGTTCGCGGCGCCGATCCGCCGGACGGCCACGGCACTGGCCGCCGACGGGGTCGCGTTCGCGCTGGCGTCAGCGGGCCGGCTCGCCCGGGCGGTGCCGCTGCCCATCGAGATCGCATCGCTGGTCACCCTCGTCGACACCCAACCCCGGCTACGCCGGTGGGTGGAGCAGATGCTCGGCGCGGGCCGGGCTGACGTCGTCCTCGGGCTGGTCAATGCCGGTGCCCTCGCCCTGGCGCAGGGGAATCTCGGTCTCGCGGTCGACGCCGGCTACCGGATGGTCATGCTGGGCGAGGCGCGTGCGCGCCGAGACACCTTCCTGGCGGCTCGGGACGAGCTGCTCGGTCATCCGGACTGGGCCGCGGCCGAGCCGGTGGTGACCGAACGGCCGCGGCCGCTGCCGGACGGTCCCGTGGATCGCTACGCCGACCTCGCCGTACTCGCCGGACTCGGCGGGTTCGCGGCCGCCACCGCCGCCACCGGGAATCCGCGCCGTGCCGCGGCGCTGGCCGCCACCTCGCTGCCACGCCCGGCCCGGGTCGGGCGGGAGGGCTTCGCCGCCCAGTTGACCCGCGTCCTGGCGCGTCGCGGCGTCCACGTCATGGATTCGGCGGCCCTGCGGGTGCTCGACCGCGTCGACACCATCGTCATCGACGCCGACGTCCTGCGCAGCGAGGAACGCATCATCGCCGACGTCGTGCCGCTGGCCGGTGCGGACCGCAGCGACGTCGCGGTCCGCGCGCACGCCCTGTTCCGTCCGGCCGGTATCAGCACCGTCGCCACCGCGGAGGGCTGGGCCCTCGGGCCGGTGGAACAGCTCGGCCTGCGCGGCCGGACCGGTGTCCGGGAGCGCCGCGAACTGGCCCGGTCCGGGGCGGACACGGTGCTCGGTCTGGCTCAGGGCAGCAGGCTGATGGCGATCGTGTCGATCGTACCCGGGCGGGCGGAGGGGAGCCACCACCTGCTGGCCGCCTGCCGCCGTTCCGGGCGGGCGGTGTTCGTCGCCGGTGACCTTCCCGCCGGCGCCGGCGGAACAGCGGAGGACACCAACCTTCCCGGGGTACCCGGGGGGGACCGGCTCGTCGGCGCGATCCGCGGTCTGCAGGCCGAGCGCGGCGGCGTCCTGGTCGTGTCCCGCCGACGGGCCGCGGTCGGCACCGCGGACTGCGGCGTCGGCGTGAACGGCCACGACGGCTCGCCGGCCTGGGGGGCGCACATCCTGGTCGGGAATGACCTGGCCGCCGCCAGCCTCGTGGTCGAGGCGGTCGCCGCGGCCGCCCGGGTGAGCCAGCACGCGGTGCGGCTCGCCCAGGTGGGCTCGGGTGCCGGCGCGTTGGCCATGCTTACCGGGGCCGACCCGCGGCTGGTGTCCCGGGCCATGACAATGGTCACCGCGGCGGTCACCGCCGCCCTCGGCGAGGGGATCTGGGCGGCGCGGGAACTGGGTCGCTGCCCCCCGCCGCTCGCGGTCCCCCGTACCCCGTGGCACATCCTGCCGGCCGAGGACTGCCTGGCTCGGCTGGACAGCCGCCCGGGTGGACTGTCCACCGAGGATGCGGCGCGACGCCGCCAGGACGGCGCGGTGTCGATGCAGGCGACCGCGCCCAGCCTCGTCCGGGCGTTCGCGGCCGAGCTGGCCAACCCGCTCACCCCCGTCCTCCTCGGCGGCGCCGCGCTGTCGGCCGCGACCGGTTCCGTGCTGGACGCCGGTCTGGTGCTCAGCGTCGCGATCGGCTCGGCGTTCGCCGGCGCGGTCCAGCAGCTACGGGCGGACCGGGCGCTCGCCCGACTGTTCGCTGTCTCGGCGGTTCCGGCCCGGTTGCTGCGGGACGGCGAGGAGACCAAGCTGCCGGCGGACAACCTGGTCCCGGGCGACATCATCATGGTCGGGGCCGGGGATGTCGTCCCCGCGGACTGCCGGCTCCTGTCGACGACGGGACTCGACGTCGACGAGTCGTCGCTGACCGGCGAGTCCATGCCGGTCACGAAGTCGCCCGGACCAGTAGCAGCCGCCAACCTGGCGGACCGCTCCTCGATGATCTACGAAGGAACGACCGTCGCCGGCGGGCGGGGCACCGGCGTGGTGGTGGCCACCGGCCCGGCCACCGAGGCGGGGCGCAGCATGGCCGCGACCGCCGGTCCCGCCCGGCTCAGCGGCGTCGAGGCGCGACTGTCCACAATTACCGATCTCACCATTCCGGTGGCGCTCGGCGCCGCCGAGGCACTGTTGGCCTCCGGGTTGATCCGTGGCCTGCCGATCCGGGACACCCTCAGCGCCGGAGTAGCGCTCGCCGTCGCGGCGGTGCCCGAAGGGCTGCCCTTCCTCGCCACCGCCGCCCAACTTTCCGCCGCCCGACGGCTCTCGGCGCGGGGCGCGCTGGTACGCAACCCCCGCACCATCGAGACCCTCGGCCGGGTGGACGTGCTGGGTTTCGACAAGACCGGAACGCTCACCGAGGGCAGGATCCGCCTGCACGCCGTCTCGGACGGCACGCATACCGCTGCGGCGACCGAGTTCGGACCGACGCATCGGCGGGTGCTGGCCGCCGGGCTACGCGCCACGCCGCGCGGCAAAGGCAAGAAGAAGTTGCCGCATCCGACCGACCGCGCGGTGCAGAAGGGAGCGGCCGCGGCTGCGGTGACCCGCGAGTACGGTCTCGCCGTGTGGTCGCCGACGGCCTCGCTTCCCTTCGAGCCGGGCCGCGGCTACCACGCGGCAGTGGGGGATGCCGGCACGACCACGCTGCTGAGCGTCAAAGGGGCGCCCGAGGTGCTGCTGCCACGGTGCGTCCGCCTCCGGACCGCCGACGGCACGGCACCGCTGAACGACCGCCGGCGGGCGAGGCTCATCCAGGAGCACAGCCGGCTCGCGGGCGCGGGCTACCGCGTCCTCGCGGTGGCCGATCGCGACCTGGGTTCCGCGCCCCGACCGGCGGACGAGGGACTCACCGATGACAGCGTGGCCGAGTTGACCTTCCTCGGCTTCCTTGTCCTCTCCGACCCGGTCCGGACCACGGCCGGGGCGTCGCTGGAGGCGCTACGCGCCGCGGGCGTGCAGGTGCTGATGATGACCGGAGACCATCCGGCCACTGCCAGGACGATCGCCACCGAGCTGGGAGTGCTCACCGACAACCAGATCATGCTGACGGGTGCCGAGCTCGAGGCCATGGACAACGAGGCCCTGGACGCGGTCCTGCCCAGGGTGGCCGTGATCGCCCGGGGCACTCCGCTGCACAAGGTGCGGGTCGTGGAGGCCTACCAGCGGCTGGGCAAGACGGTGGCGATGACCGGCGACGGCGCCAACGATGCGCCCGCCATCCGGCTCGCCGACGTCGGCCTCGCGTTGGGCCGGCGCGGCACGCCGGCGGCCCGGGCCGCCGCCGACGTGATCGTGACGGACGACCAGCTGGACACGATCATCGACGTGCTCGTCGAGGGCCGTTCGATGTGGGCCTCGGTCCGCCAGGCCCTGGGCATCTTCGTGGGCGGGAACCTCGGCGAGATCGCGTTCACCCTCCTCGGCTCCATGGCCACCGGGCGATCGCCGCTGTCCGCGCGGCAACTGCTGCTCGTCAATCTGCTCACCGATCTCGCCCCGGCCCTGGCCGTCGCGCTGCGCGAGCCGGATCCGGAGGTGACCGGACAGCTCCTCGGCGAGGGCCCCGAGCGCTCCCTCGGTACCGCCCTGAACCGGGAGATCGCGGTGCGGACGGTCGCCACGACCCTCGCCGCCGCAGGTGCCTGGATCACCGCCCGCCTCACCGGGCGCCGACGGCACGCGAACACGGTCGGCCTCGCCGCGCTCGTCGGCTCACAACTGGGCCAGACACTGCTCGTCGGCGGCCGCAGCCGGACGGTCCTGCTGAGCATCGTCGCCTCGGCGGTCGTCCTGGCCGCCATCGTGCAGATGCCAGGCGTCAGCCAGTTCTTCGGTTGCACCCCGCTCGGTCCGGTGGGCTGGTCGATCGCGATCGGCGCGTCGCTGGCGGGGACGTTGCTCTCCTTCTTCCTCCAGGCCCCCTCCAGGCTCCAGTCCTCCAGGCCCCAGTCCGCCACCTAGCATTGCCTCTGCCGTCGTGGATAATCCGCCTACGTGGCAACAGCCGTGGCACGCTAGTTGGAAACCCGTCGGCGGCTCCACGAAAATATTCTCAACGCGCCGAGAAGACGTTGGCCGACCTTACGCACGACCCGCAGGGGACGTAATGAAGTAACAAATACGTAATCGAGAGCATCATCGCAGGTCACAGGCCTGTGGAGGGTTCGAAACGCGCAAGTTATTTCATTTTGACTCCGCAGACGCCCCCGGAGACGCCCCCGCATATCAGGACACCTTTGGGTACGTGCGAGGTGAGTTGCGAGGTGAATGGGGTAGGTGCCTGCACAGAAGCAGTCATGATATCATGATTGAGGAGTCTGATATCGAACCTGCGAGGTGGCGCCGGTGGCCGACATCCTCGTACGTGACGTACCCGATGCGGTTCTCGCCGAGCTCGACGCTGCCGCCGCCCGAGCCGGAATCTCGCGTGTCGAGTATCTGCGCCGCACGCTTGCCGCCGAAGCCGAGCGGGCATCGCGCGACACACGTCCCCCTCTTGGGCGGGAGAACTGGGCGCAGCTCCACGACCTGATCTCGGACCTCGCCGACGAAGACGTGATGCGCGGTGCCTGGTCGTGACCGACAGCTGGCTCATCGACAAGTCGGCACTGGTCCGCATACCAACCCATCCCGACGAACCCGTCTGGTCACAGCGAGTCGATCAAGGTCTGGTACACATCTGCGCGGTCACGCTGCTCGAAGTGGGCTACTCGGCCCGCAACGGCCCTGAGCACGCCCGGCTCCTCGGCACCCTGCCGCTCGCACGCATGGTCATCCAGTGGGACATACCGGCAGCCGTGGCCCGGCGCGCCTACGAGGTCCAAGGCCTGCTGGCCGCAGCCGGCCATCATCGGGCCCCGGGCGTCCCCGATCTGCTGATCGCAGCGACAGCGGAAACCGCCGGGCTCACGCTCCTGCACCGCGACAAGGACTTCGAACTGATCGCAGACCTGACCAGGCAACCGTTGTGCCGATTGTCCTGATCCTCCAGACCCCACGCCGATGACACCCCACGAGTTGGACGACGGATGGCTCGTGTTCAACCGGCCGCGCGTCCGCGTCCGCGGCATCCGGGGCATCATAATTCATCGAGGCGGCCGGAGCCTGCGCCGCGGGCGAAGGCGCGGTTGACGGTTCCACTTCGGGCCGCCAGGCGGTCATCGACTTTGGCTGCTCGGCGTCGGATGTCCCCGCCCCGCTCCAGCGTCACCGGGGTCCCCGAGTTCGCTGCTGTCGGTCTCAGTGGACACCGCTGAGCTCCTCGATGTGCTCGCGCAGGTCACCGACGGTGGCGAAACTCGCGAGCCGTTCGTCGGCGATCTGGATCGAGAACTCGCGTTCGACAGCATAGATGAGGTTGATGTGCGCGAGCGAGTCCCATCCGGGTATGTCGGCGGCGGTCGTGGCGTCGGTGATGACGAGGTCGTCGTCACCGAAGATCTCCCGGAAGATCTGCTGCAGCCGCTCCTGCGTCATTACCTGGGCACCGTGGTCAGCTCGGCGATCAGTGCGTGCTCCCGCAGAGCCGCGGCGCCTTCGCCAGCGCCGGCATCCCCTCTGTTGATCATTTCTGCGGCCCCTCCCGATGTGATTCGTCATGGCACCCCGCATGGCACCCCGCGTCCACCAGGTCAAACTCTACCGTTACGTAAGAGTTGGTTCGTCGGGGATGGCGTCCCGGCGGGGATTGGAGAGCTGACGCGCCCCTGGGTGCCAACGCATACTCGACCGTTACGTAATGGTACTGTCGCAGCTGTGCGGGATGTGGCTGCTTCGCCGCGGATGACCGCGATCGACTCGCATCGACGCGTGTTCGCGCTGACGGACGGGGCCCGTCCAGGGATCCCGGCGGCCACCTGTTCGCGTTCGTCCGGGTTAGCGACCTGCGCCACTCTGCCGAGGAGCGTCCAGCAGTGACGGCAAAGCAGAACCTGGCTATCGCCTGTGCCGACCATCTGCCAGGCGGAAGTCCATGTGCCCACCTGCCCCAGCTCGCCGGCCGCGGCGCGCTGGTCACCGGTGCCTCCAGCGGGATCGGACGCGCCGTCGCCCTTCGGTTGGCGCGGGCCGGCGCACTTGTCATCGCGACCGGTCGCGATCAGGAGGTGCTGGCGAGGATGGTCAAGGAAGCCGACGAGGTCGGTCTGACCATCCACCACCAGGCTGCGGACATCACCGATCCCGCGGACCGCGGCTGTCTGGTCGACATGGTCCGTGATCAGCCCACGGACCTGAAGATCCTGGTGCACTCGGCAGGGGCCTACCACCGCGGCGCGATCACCGACGCCCCGCTGGCCGACCTCGACGAACAGCTGGACGTCAATGTGCGCGCGCCCTATGTGCTCACCCAGATGCTGATCCCGGACCTCATCCGGACCGGTGGCGACGTAGTGTTCATCAACTCCACCCAGGGCCTGTCCGCCGGCGCCGGCGCCGGCCAGTACGCCGCGGCCAAGCACGCCCTGCGGGCGATCGCCGACAGCCTGCGGGCGGAGGTCTCGGCTGCCGGGGTGCGGGTGTGCACGGTCTTCCCGGGCCGCACCGCGACCCCCATGCAGCAAAAAATCTTCCAGGCCGAGGGGCGGGCGTGGAATGCCGACCTGCTCATCGCGCCCGACGACATCGCCGACGCCGTGACCGGGGCAGTGGCACTTCCCGACCGCGCGAGTATCACCGAGATCGTGATACGCCCCACCCATGGACCCGGACCAAGGGACTCGTTCGTAGCTCGTCCGCAGACGAGCTAGACCTCACAACGCTGTGCGGCGACTGCCGGCCAGGTCCCAGGTCCGGCCGATAGCCGGCTGCCAACGCCACGATGTTTACCCGATCGGGGCTCGATAGACAATTCAACACCTACGTTAGTGTTTGTTTCTCCGAGGTGTCGCCGCGGCCTTGCCTGGGACGGCACGCATGGCTGACGATCAAGGGGGCGCGTTGACCCGGAGGACCTCGCCGGAATCTGCCCAGCAGGAGATCTTCCGTCCCTCGCGGCAGCTCCCACCGTCTCAGGCCGGGCTGGAGCTGCCCACGTTGACCGGCCTGCGGGGAGTCGCCGCCACTCTGGTGTTCCTCCGCCACATCCACGCAGACGTCCAAGGGACTCTGCCTGTGGTCGCGGTGCTAGGCAACATCGGATACGTGGGCGTCACGTTCTTCTTCGTGCTGTCGGGGTTCGTCCTCACCTGGGCGGCCAGGCCGATCGCCGTGGGGCAATTCTATTGGCGCCGGTTCGCCCGGGTCTATCCTCTGTACTTCGCCGCCATCTGGATCTGGCTCGCGATCGCGTGGCCGCTGGAGACACTCGGGGACTTCGGCTCGAAGCCCCTCGCCATCCTGCCGAGTCTGCTCCTCGTCCAGGCCTGGGTCCCGACCCAGTCGATCTATTTCGGCTGGGGTGGTGCCGTGCTGTGGTCGTTGTCCTGCGAGGCGTTCTTCTACCTGGTCTTCCCATACGTGTACCGCAGGTTCGCGACCCGCACCAACCCCGAACGCATCCGCACCGCGCTCCTGTTCGTTCTCCCTGCCGCGGCCGTGTCATGTGTGGCGAGCGCCGCGGGCTCTCGATTCGATCTTGCCGCGTACGCGAACCCGGCGGTGCGGCTCGGCGAGTTCGTCCTTGGCGTGGCCCTTGGGTTGCTGGCTCGTGAGGGTGCCCGCGCAACGCCGTGGCAACGTCGGATGCTTACGCCTGGTTGGTTGTCTCGATACTCCTGGGCTACCGCTACGGCCATCTACAGGGATTCATCGACACGCTCACACTGCCGGCGTTTGCCATCATCATCTTCCTGGCCGGCACCCGTGAGGCGGACGGCCGCCGGATTCCGGTGTTCAGCTCCCGCCCACTCGTCTATTTCGGCGAGATCTCCTACGCCTTCTATCTCGTTCACCCCGCCGCACTCACGATCAGCGGGGAACTCGGCTGGGTCGACGCCACCACCGCGGCCGGGACGGCGCTCGCCATCCTCGCCGACTTCGCCCTGTCCTTCGCCCTCGCCGCGGTCCTGCATCACACGGTGGAAGGCCCGGCCCGCCGATGGCTGATGGGGGTACTCCGGTCACGATCGTCCCCCCGTCATGCCTACCGGAGCCTGCTGCCCGATGTGCCACCGCGGATCCCACAGGAGTCTGCGAGCGCGGTGCCAGCGGCCCGGGACCTGGCGTGACTGCGGTCATGGCCATGGACAACCCGGCGGGGCCGGAGCTCAGAGGTCGGTTTGATTGGTGATGTGATCAGCTGGCAACGAAGCCGTGGCTGGGTCCCGGTCTCACCCGGTGGGGGCGGAAGTGGTGCCAGTGGGTGTTTCCTGACCGCGATCGGTCAGGATTGTGTCGCGTCTGTGGATGCGGAAAGAGGAGGGAAATCCGTCGCGGCGGGCGAGCACGGCTATTAGGGCCTGTTTGGGAAGTACGTCCCGGGGTTGGCCG
>NZ_CDWRCL010000069.1:0-16784 GCF_977927575.1 Frankia sp. CcCS3 | reverse complement strand
GGTGCCATCACTGCCGGTCAGCCGCGTTGCGATGATCGCCCCGGCCGTCGGGACAGCCGGCCGCCGAGTCGTCCGTTCACCTCCGCCAGCAGGGCGTTGATCTCGTGTATCCCCATCCGGGTGGCGACCGCGAGGAAGAGCCCGCCTCCCACGGCCGCGGCGAGCACCACCGCGACCCCGGAACCAAGCCACCCCTCACCCACGACCGCGCGGGCACCTCGGGCGAGCAGCGACGCGAGGACGGCGCCGATCCCGGCCGCGATCGCGACCCGGGTGATGACCTGCACGGTGCGATTGCCATCGATTCCCCCGAGCCGCCGGTGCAACAGGGTGCTCGTCGCCGCGAGGCCCATCAGGTAGGCGGTGGCGAAGGAGAGCGCCAGCGCGACGGCCCGGTGCTCCTCGGGCACGACCACGGTGAGGACCAGGGCACCGATGACGTTCACCGCTACGACCCCGATGTTGACCAGTGCCGGGGTGCGACTGTCCTGGTAGGCGTAGAACACCCGTAGCTGTACCTGGAACAGGGAGAACGGCACGAGGGCCAGGGCGAAGGCGCTGAGGGTGTCGCCGATGTCCATAGCGTCGCCGTAGCCGGTCGCGCCGTGATGGAACACGGCGACGGCGATCGGCCGGCCCAGGGCGAGGATGAACAGGGCGGCGGGCACGATCGCGGTGATCGTGACCCGGGTCGCCATCGAGATGTCGGCCCGCACTAGGTCCCTGCGCCCCTGGGCGGCGTGCCCGCTCATCCTCGGCAACAGTGCGGTGATGACCGAGACGCCGATGATGGCGTACGGGAGCTGGAAGATCTGGTATCCGTACGTGTAGATCGTGTAGGCGGTCGTCGCCGTCGACAGGTTGACGATCACCAGGTAGCCGGCCTGGCTGATCACGACGAACAGCAGCGTCCACCCCGCCAGCCGAGCCGTCGAGCGCAGTTCGGGATGCCGCATGTCCAACCGCGGCCGGTAGCGGAAACCGACCTTGCGCAGCGAGGGGAGCAGCGCGAGAGTCATGACGACGACGCCCAGCGTCGTCCCGGCGGAGAGCACCGTCACCTGGGTGTCGGTGATGGCCTTCGGCCCGTCCACACCCCGCGGGCGCGGACCCGCGATGAAATAGGTGAAGCTCAGACAGGTGACGATGACCAGCAGGTTGTTCAGGATCGGGGCGAACATGGGCGCGGTGAACGACTGTCTGACGTTGAGGATCGCCCCGATCGTCGCGCCTACCCCGTAGAAGATGATCTGTGGCAGGAGCCACCGCAGCATCGTGGCGGCGAGCGCCCGCTCGTCGGAGCCGGCGTGCAGGTAGAGGCTGATGATCCACGGGGCGATCAGCATGCCCACTGCCACGACGATTCCGAGGCCGAGGATCATGAGTGTGAGCAGCGACGACGCGAACGCGTCCCCCCCGTCGGGATCCTCCTTCGCGGTGCGGACCATGACCGGCACCACGACGCTCGTGAGGACGCCGCCGAGGAGCAGGTCGTAGAGGATGTTCGGCGTGGTGTTGGCGACGTTGTAGGCCTGGCTCACCGCACCGGTCCCGATCGCCGCAGCGATCGCGACGGTCCGCAGGAACCCGGATGCCCGGGAGACGATCGTGCCGATCGCCATGGTTCCACTGGCCCGGCCGAGGCCGGGCCCGGCCTTCGCCGGCCCGCCGGCCTGCCTGGTTGCGCTGCCGTGCTGTGCCGTTGCGCTGCCGTGCGGCGCCGTGCCGGTGTCTCGTCGGGCCGGTTCGGGGGGGATGCGGTGGACGTTGCTGCGAGGAAGTGCCACCGTCGGCTTGGACTCGCTCAAGGACGGACGACGGCGATCGTCGCCGTCCCGACGGGAACGGTCGGCTCGGGTGCGTCGCTCCGGACGCGCTGCACGGTCTGGGCGGTCTGGGCGGTCTGGGATGTCCCGCCATGAGGATCGTCCGATGGGGATGACGGGGCCGACCCCGGGCGGGGTCGGCAGCCGGCTCGTCCGCCCGTCGTCCAGCGGCGGGGTGCTGCGTTGCGATCGTTCCGGTACGCGGGGCCCCGGCGGCGGACCTCCTTCCGACGGAGGCAGCACATGGGGAGGCGGCGGTGGTGGGCCCGATGTGGCGGGAAGCTTCCGGGTCTGCTCGCCGGCGGTCATGCGCGGAGCATCGGGACCGGGGATGCGGCCTGCGGATCGCGGATACCGCTTGTCGCGGGGGCTCGCGGGATCGTCGTGGCGCGGGTCCGGGTGGCGCGGGCCGCCGTCATAGCGCGCGCCGTCGTACCGCGGGTCGCCCTGCCGCCGGTCTTCATGGCGCGGCGTGTCGAACCGTGGCGCGCCACGGCGTCCGTCCGGGTCAACCGGATGGTTCCGCTTCGGACGGTCCCGTTCGGAGTACCGGGGCCGGCGCGCGAGTCCCCGGTCCGGATCTGGCTGCTCCGGACGGATCTGCCCGGGATAACCGGGATACGACTGGTCCGGGGGGAACCGGGCCGGGCGTTCGGCCGCCGGGTAGCCGTCCTCGTCGGAATACCCGACGTCGGAATACCCGGCGTCGCGTGGGTCCCGGTCCGACGGTCCATCGCCGGGACCGGTACCGCGATCACGCCGGGGGCCGGTACCACCCCTGCGATGCCGGGCCCCCGGCCGGCCTTCCTCCTCGACCGGCGTCATGGGCCGCTCCGTCGCCGTCGGAAGGGAGCTGTGGCCGCCGAGTCGTCGGTGTCCTCCTGGCTGTCGAGGCCGTGGCGAAGGGTGCCTCGGTCCTGGCCTTCATAGCGCCGGATGGCCGTCCGCACCACCGGCGTCGTCGTAGTCGAGGTGGCGGCTTCGCGCTTGTCGTCGCCACTATGCCGGGTCGAGACCGAGGCGGCCGGGGTGACCGGATCGACCTGGTTCACCGGGCTCACCGGGTCCACCGGGTCCACCGGGTGGAGCGGGGCAGCCGGGTGGAGCGGGCCCGCCGGTCCGGTCGCCGCCTCGTGCGGGCCCGCCGGCCCGCCCAGGTCGTCCTTGGCCCCCCGCAGCCGTCGCGCCAGGCGGATGACGACCGCCAGGAGCAGCACGCCGACGGCACCGATGGTGATCGCGGTCGCGACGGCGCCGTAGACGGTGGATCGGACGAGAACCCGGTTCGGTGGCTCCGTGGACAGCGCCTGCCCGTCGAGGTTGAGTTTGCGGATCTCGAGGGGAAACGTCCCCGCACCCTCGGCCTCCATCTCGATCTCGACCTGAGCCTTCTGCCCTGGGGGAAGGCGGAGTGTCTGCCGGGCCGGCGAGCGCAGCCGGGACCGGTCGGTCGAAGAGAAGGCGAGCACCACAGTGACCTCGTACTGGGTGTTGTTCTCCAGGGTGATCGGGACCAGCCCACGTCTGCTCGTCAGGTTGACGCTGCGGGAGGCCACCACCTGGATTCCGTTGCGGATCGCGGACGCCTCCCCGTCCACCTGCTGGCTCAACGACACACCGTCAACCCTGCGGTCTCCCCGCCACGCGGCGGAGGTCGCCGTGACAAGTGTGTTCTTCATCGGGTTGATGAGCTGCAGCTGGCACCTGGGGCCGCGCCTGGGCGGGCACAGCACGGGGCTCAGGGCCTGCACCTCGTCAAGGACGTCCTCGACGGCGGTGAGGTAGTCGGTCGGCAGCTCGCGGGCCTGTGCCTCGGCCGGGTAGGCAAGCCGGCCCGGCCGGTCGTCCGGCCGGCTCTGGCCCCCGACACCTGCGTCGAGTCCCACCGAGGTGGAGTAGCCGCTGGTGAGGGTGTCGAGTACCGACCGTGCCCAGTCGCTCGGCGGGTCCCAGTCCCGGGGCAGCGCCAGGATCTGGAACCGTTGCTCGGGCCGTTCGGCGGTGATCATGCCGAGCTCGGCCCGCAGGCGTGCCAGGGCCGTCCCGAAGTCGGGACCGTCGGGCAGCCCGGTGTAGGCGGTTGCGATCCTGGTGAGCTGGCTGTCGGCCGCGAGCGCCTGGATCGGTCCGGCCGAGGTGGCGAGGCTGACGGTCGCCGACGGGGTGTAGGTGATCTTCGCTGCGGAGGGTAGCAGCTGGTCATCGAGGATCACGGTCCCGACCTCCAGCTGGCGCAGTATGTCCGCGGTGGTGGCGTCCGCCGACCCGTCGGCGGGATAGGCGATGGTGCCCTTCTGCAGGGGGTCACGCCCCAACAGGTGGGCCAGCACAACTTCGCCAGTCTTGACGGCGTACTTCACCGTGTCCAGCTTCCGGGCGCGGACGAGCGCGGTCAGATCGGCATCTCCGTAGGGCAGTGCGAACACCACGCCTCCCTGCTCGGCGAAGCGCACGATGTCGGAGAGGAAAAGGGCCGCGTTGGCGTCCGTCTGCGCATGAACGGGCCCGCCCGGGGTGGCGTAGTCGTAGCCGCCCGGCTGCGCCATGATGGTCAGCGCCTGCACCAGGGTCGGATCGACGGCGAGCGTGACCGGCGGCGTGGCGGCGGTCAGCAGCCGGGACAGCCGGCCGCCCGGCTTCACCTCGTCCGCGAGCGCGTTGTCGGTCAGCCGGCCGTCCGAGCGCAGGCGCGGCTGATCTGCGATCGGCAGGACCGCGGCGACCGGTGTCCTCGGCTGCTGTGGGTTCGGCGCCCAGACCAGGAAGGTGTAGGCCGCGCCGATCGGTACCACGGCGCGGCCCCCGACGGAGCCGGTAATCCGTAGCTGGACCGGGTACACCCCCAGGCTCGGCGGCAGGTCCAGCGCGGCGCGATCGGCGGCGATCCGGAAGGGCACGGGCGCGGCACCCTGGATGGGCGGGGCGGCCAGCGGTTGGGTGCCGTCGCCGTTCGCGAGGACCACCTGGCGGTAGCTGCGTGTTCTCGCCGCGGCCGGGTCATCGGTCAGAGTGGCCAGCTGCCCGCGTGAGGTCACCCTGGCGCCGATCCACAGGCTCATGGAGAGGTGGGCCAGCGGCTCCCCGACCGTGGTGATGAGCTGGCCGCTGACGGAGAGCATGGTCGATCCCCCCGGGGTGGGGGGACTCACCTCATCCAGATCGATCGTCACCGGATTCGGCGGACCGCCGGGTCTGGCTGCCGTGCCACCCGGAGTGATAGATAGCGAATTATCTGATTTGTCGGTGGATGAAGATGTGGAAGACCGTGGTGTTCTTGTGGATGAATTGTGGTGGGTAACCGGTTCGACGAGGACTCCCCCGGCCGGCACGGGGGTCGAAGCCGAGGCCGAGGCCGAAGCCGCGCAGACCCCGGGCACGGCCACGGCGAACAGGGCTAGCGCCGCGAGTATCGCCGCCCGGCGCAACGGCGCGCGACCGGTGGTGGAGATCGGCGGCGGCATGGGTTGATCGTACGAGTCCCCCGGCGACCAGCCGGCCCGCCTGTCCGGGACGCCGGGGTTACGGCTTGATTCCGCTGGGCCCTTCCCGGGCGGACGCCGAGAAATCATGATCATTGTTTTGGGTCCACGTAACGGATCATGGGCGGTGAGGCCGTAACCTGAAGGTGTGTCAGTGATCAGGCTGGACAATCCGCGAGACTCGGCCGAACGGGTGGTGAGTGAGCTGCTGAGGGTGCCGCCGGCCGCCGATGAGCTCGGTCGCGTCTTCATCGCGAACGGTTACCTCCTTCACCTCGTCGGTGGTTCGGTACGGGACGCCCTGCTCGGCCGGCCGGCGTCCGCCGTGTCCGGGGCCGCACCAGCCGATCTCGACTTCGCCACGGATGCTCGCCCCGAGCGGGTTCTGGAGATCACCCGAGGATGGGCGGAGGCGACCTGGGAGGCCGGAATCGCCTTCGGCACGGTCGGGCTCGCTCGGCACGGTGTCCGGTTCGAGATCACCACCTACCGTAGTGAGGCGTACGACCGGCAGTCCCGCAACCCGGCCGTGACCTACGGCGACAGCCTGGAGGCGGACCTGTCCCGGCGGGACTTCACCGTGAATGCGATGGCGGTGTCCGTGCCCGGCCATGACTTCGTCGACCTGTTCGGCGGGATGACAGATCTCGCCCGCGGCGTGCTGCGTACCCCCGCAAGCCCCGAGGCATCGTTCGACGACGACCCGCTGCGCATCCTGCGGGCCGCCAGGTTCGAGGCGGCCCTGGGCCTCACCCCGGTACCCGAGCTGGTCGCGGCGATGCGCTCGCGGGCAGATCGGCTCGCGATCGTCTCCCCCGAGCGGGTCCGCGACGAACTGCGCAAGCTCATGCTGGCTCCTGACCCGGTCGCCGGTCTGGAGCGGTTGGTCGAGGTCGGGATCGCCGACATCGTGCTGCCTGAGGTGTCCGCCATGCGGATGGAGATCGACGAGCACCACCAGCACAAGGACGTCTACGCCCACACCATGACGGTGCTGCGTCAGGCGATGATCTTGGAGGAGCCGGGGGAGCCGGACGAGGTGCTGCGCTGGGCCGCGCTGCTGCATGACATCGGCAAGCCGCGGACCCGTCGGCACATGGCGGGCGGGCGGGTGTCCTTCCACCACCATGAGGTCGTCGGCCGGGACATGACCCGCCGTCGGCTCGCGGCGCTGCACTTCCCCAAGGACGTGACCGACGCGGTCTGCCGGCTCGTCTACCTGCACCTGCGCTTCCACGGATACGGGGCGGGCGAGTGGACCGACGCCGCCGTACGCCGCTACGTGCACGACGCGGGTCCCCAGCTCTCCCGGCTACACAAGCTGGTCCGCTCGGATTGCACGACCCGCAACCGGCGCAAGGCCGCGGCGTTGTCCCGGACGTACGACTCGCTCGAGGAACGGATCGCCGAGCTCGCCGCGCGCGAGGAGATCGCCGCGATCCGGCCGGAGCTTTCCGGGGACGACATCATGGCGCTGCTGGGGCTGTCACCGTCCCGGTTGGTGGGTCAGGCCCGGTCGCACATGCTGGAGTTCCGCTTCGAGCACGGGATCGTCGGCCGGGAGGCCGCCGAGGCCGAGCTGTTCCGGTGGGCCCGGGAGCACGAGGCGCCCGTTCCCGGTGAGCTCACGCCTCGGCGGGGGTGACCGGCCTGGGCTGGCCGTCCGGGCCAGGCTGGCCGTCCGGGCCAGGGTGGTCGGCCGACCGTGCCGATCTGGGCTCGCCGATGTGACGGATGATCCGGTCTTCCGGATGGCGGCGGGCGGCCCGGTAGTACAGGATCCCGGCGAGCGCGTAGCCGGCCCCGGCCACTAGGACCACCGGAACGGACCGGCCCTCGTCCGGCAGGACCACGGCGGCCACCGCCGCGGCGGCCACGAAGGCGACGTTGAACAGCAGGTCGTAGAGCGAGAAGGCGCGACCGCGGTAGGCGTCGTCGGTCTCCTCCTGCACGATGGTGTCCACGCAGATCTTGCTGGCCTGTGCGGAAAACCCGAGCAATGCTGCCGCGACGATGAACAGCGTCGAGGAAAAGGGCAGCCCGAGCGCGACCTCGACAACCCCGCCGAGTACCAGGACGAGGGCGATCCAGCTCGACTTCGGCATGCGCCCCGTAACGTGGGGAGTCGCGACCGCGGCGCTGACCGTGCCGGCCCCACTGGCGGCAACGACGGCGGCGAGCCCCGCGAGCCCGCCTTCCGGGCCAGTGAAGTAGTTGCGATACAGCAACACCGTCATCACGAGGATCAGGCCGTAGACGGCTCGCGAGGTGGTGAGGGCGGCGAGCGCCCGCCGGGCCGGCCCGTGGTTCACCAGATAGCGGGCGCCGTCAAGCATGTCGGCGACGACCTGGGTGGTCTGCGCCCAGGCGCCCTGCCAGGCCACCGTCTCCAGCGGACCGAAGTCGCTCCGTCCCGCCCGCGCCGCGGTGACGGCGGCCACAAGGTAGGTGAAAGCTGCCAGACCGGCGACGAACGCCACCGTCCCGTCCTCGCCGCCGATCAGCCCGCGCAGTCCGCTGCCGACACCGGCTCCGGCGAGCGTCGCGACGGTGCCGGAGGTGACGGACAGGGCGTTCGCCGTGACGAGCCGGTCGAGGCCGACCACGACCGGGAGCCCGGCGGACAGCGCCGCCAGCACGAAGCGGTTCATGCTCACCGACGCCAGTGCCACCGCGTAGAAGTCGACGCCCGTCCGGCCGGTGGCGATCAGAGCGACCAGGATGCCCATCAATAGCATCCGGACGAGTGAGCAGACCACCAGAACCCGCTGGCGGGACACGCGATCGAGCACGATGCCGGCGAAGGGTCCGATGACGCTGAACGGCAGCACGACGATCGCGAGCGACGCGGCCAGGGCCGCCGCCGAGGTCGCCCGTTCGGGGGAGAACAGCACATAGCTGACGAGGCTCGCCTGGAAGACGCCGTCGGCGGCCTGGGAGGTGAGTCTGGACGCGTAGAGCATCCGGAACCCACGGCCGTGCAGCAGCTCACGAAGGTTCTCCGCCCGGGCCACGTCGTCAGCTTAGGACCAGACTGATCGACTCCGGGCACAAGGTCCGGCCGTCCCCTCCGGGCTGCCGGACACCTGTGTTTCCGACCGGGTCCGCTGGCCGGCCGATCCGACGAGGAGGACCCGACGAGAAAGATGAGGACGACGAGAAATCAGCCCTCGATCAGCCCTCGTCGCGGATGAATGCCTCCACCCTGTCCCGGGCCTCGTTGTCGCGGTACTGCTCCGGCGGGGACTTCATGAAATAGGAGGAGGCGGAGAGGACCGGGCCGCCGATGCCCCGGTCGAGCGCGATCTTGGCGCAGCGCACCGCGTCGATGACCACCCCGGCGCTGTTGGGGGAGTCCCACACCTCAAGCTTGTACTCGAGGTTCAGCGGCACGTCGCCGAAGGCACGTCCCTCAAGGCGGACATAGGCCCACTTGCGGTCGTCCAGCCAGGCGACGTAGTCCGACGGCCCGATGTGCACGTTGTCCCTGCCGAGGTCGTGAGAGACCTGGGAGGTCACGGCCTGCGTCTTGGAGATCTTCTTGGACTCCAGCCGCTCGCGTTCCAACATGTTCTTGAAGTCCATGTTGCCGCCGACGTTGAGCTGCATGGTCCGATCCAGGATCACGCCGCGGTCCTCGAAGAGCTTCGCCAGAACCCGGTGGGTGATGGTCGCGCCGACCTGTGACTTGATGTCGTCGCCGACGATCGGCACGCCGGCCGCGCGGAACTTCTCCGCCCACTCGGGCACCCCGGCGATGAACACCGGCAGGCAGTTGATGAAGGCGACGCCGGCGTCGATGGCGCACTGGGCGTAGAACTTCGCGGCGTCCTCGGAACCGACCGGCAAGTAGCAGACGAGCACGTCGGCACGGGTCTCCCGCAGGGTCGCGACGACGTCGACCGACTGCTCGTCCGACTCCTCGATGGTCTCCCGGTAGTAGCGGCCGAGGCCGTCGAGAGTGTGCCCGCGGGCGACGGTGACCCCGAGCGGCGGGACATCCGCGATCTTGATGGTGTTGTTCTCGCTGGCGACGATGGCCTCGGAGAGGTCGCGGCCGACCTTCTTCGCGTCCACGTCGAACGCGGCGACGAATGTCAGGTCCGAGACGTGGTACTCGCCCAGCCGCACGTGCATCAGCCCGGGGACCTGGGCCGACGGGTCGGCATCGCGGTAGTACTCAATCCCCTGGACCAGCGAGGCAGCGCAGTTGCCCACGCCGACAATGGCGACACGTACCGAGCCCATGACGGTCTGCTCCTTAGCTGAGATCTTCGTGGAAATGGGTCATCTGGGGCATACAGCTCCGCCGCGGCATTCCCGATCATGCTGGTCGGGAACAGGGACCCGCTACGGGATGATGTTCATCGGGTGGTCGGGACCTCGCCGTCGGGGTCCTGGCCGGCTGTCCGCGGGGCATGCCTGCTCCGGCCACGCCTGTTCACGTTTACATTCAGGTGCGCGTCGGCGTCGGCAGGTGTGCCGTCCTCCCGTGCGCGCGGGTCGTCCTGGCGGTCCGCCTGCGCCGGAGGGCTTCCCGGCCCGCTTGGGCGGGCCGGTCCGACGACGGGTGCCCCCGGCTGCACGGATCCTGTGGACGGGTTTGTGGACAAACCTGTGGATCCTGTGGACAACTGTGGTCCCTGGGTGCCGGTGGGGGTGCCGGCGCGTTCGGTCTCGATCAGCTCGTTCAGCCAGCGGACCTCACGTTCGACCGATTCCAGGCCGTGGCGCTGCAACTCGAGTGTGTAGGAGTCGAAACGCTCGACGGTCCGGGTCAGGGCCGACCGAACCTTCTCCCGGCGCTCCTCGAGCCGCCCGCGGCGACCTTCGAGGATGCGGAGGCGGACAGCGGCGTCCGTCTTCGAGAAGAAGACGAAGCGCACGCCGAACATCTCGTCTTCCCAGGACGACGGTCCGCCCTCGCCCAGCAGGTCCGCGAGCTTCTCCTTGCCCTCGCCCGTCAGGGTGTAGACGACCCGGCTGCGCCCGCCGAGACGGCCCGCGGCGCTGACGTCGTCCGCGGTGACGTATCCGGCGGACGCGAGACGACGCAGACAGGGATAGAGCGAGCCGTAGCTGAACCGGTGGAACGCGCCGAGCAGCACCGCGAGCCGTTTGCGCAGTTCATAGCCGTGCATAGGGCTCTCGGAGAGCAGGGCGAGGACCGCCAGCTCCAGCATGATCTACCCCTCCTCGACCGTGATGCCCCGCGATGCGCCGCCGGTCGTTCCGCGAGCCGTGGCGGCTGGCCGCCACGGCTCGCGGAACGACCGTCTCGACATATCGAAGCGATACATCGAGGATAGGCGTCGCGGGACGAGTACCGCAACCAGGAATGACCAGTCGGCGACCGGGAGATGACAGATAGGCGCTCTGCTGGTGCATCCCGACCCCGGCCGGACCATCGATGGATCCACCGGCCGCCGAACGGGCGTCGCGCCCTGGCGAGGGTGTTCCCCGAGCCTGTGGAGCGTGGAAAACCCCGGCTGCCAGGGGATAATCGGCCGAGATCCGCGCATCGGAAGGGGCCGGTGGCCGCCCGGGGCGGACGCTGTCCGACGGTCCCGTCGGTGGCCGGAGACCATCCCGCGCGGCCAGATCCCGGTGCGGGCGGGCTCACACTGTCATCCGGCTCACAGCCGGGATGTGTGAGGTGGGAGACGGTTTGGCGGCTGTCTGGACCGTCTGTCTGGAAGCCGACTCCGGCGTACCGTTGCTGGCATGCGTCCGCGGTCGGTCATCGACTACGCGCTTGCCCGCCGGGCGACGCTGGCGGATCTCTTCGCGGGCAGAATCTCGCCGTTGGATGCCTGTGACGCGTATCCTTATCTGCTGCGGGCGGCCAGGTACCACGGTGAGCGGACCACGAAGCGATGCCCGGTCTGCCGAGGCGGCGATCCACTCATCCATGTCACCTACGCCTACGGCGACGAGCTCGGGGAGAGCTCCGGCCGGGCCCGCATCACCAGGGAGCTCCCCATGCTCGCATCGAGGTACAGCGAGCTGCAGGTCTATGTGGTGGAGGTGTGTCCGCCCTGCGGCTGGAACCACCTGGTCACTTCTTATGTGATCGGGACGGGGGAGCCGAAGGCGAAGAAGCAGGCCCGGCGGCGGACCGCTGACGGCTGGTCGTCCCCGAGAGGCGCGAAGGACGCCCTGCGCGAGGGGGCGGAACCCGGCGTGAGATCCTGGTCTGCCATGTGGGTCTCATGGCAGGTCCTGGCGGGGCATCCGCCATGGGCTGACCTCGTCACAGCCTCGTCGGGTGAATGCGGCGAGTGAGCGAACATCACGTGGTCGGCCCCGGTCCGATGGTGGACCGGTGGTCGCCGGGATCGTGCATGGTCCGGGCCGAGACGGGCCGGTTCTGTGGATCCTGTGGATCCTGTGGAAATCGGACCTCCGGTGATGGTTGGGGGCGCCGGCCCGTCTCCTGCGGCGGTCCGGGTACCGGGGAGTCCCGCGGCGACGGATGGAGCGGTTGGTGAGCTCTCCCTACGATCAGGGCTCTAGTCGGGGTGGTCCTGCACCTGACCGAGCATGGCCTAACCCGGACGGCCAGTCCCGGGTAACCGCGGACCGGGTACCCCCGGACCGCGCCCGGCGGCCGGAGCAGGCCCAGGCAGGCCACGTCCAGGGACGCCGGCTGGTGCCGCCAGCGGGCCGGCCCACCGGCGGGCGAGGGGAGCGCACCGCTCTCGTGCCACCCGCGGCTCCCCCCGCCGCGGCGAGGACGAACATGCCGCCGGATGGTAGGACCGGTCGGGGTGCCGGTCCCGCCGCCGGGGGGTGGGTGCCGGACCGCGGCGTCGGGAAGTCCGACGTGCCCGGCCGTGAACCGTCCAGTGGTCGTCCCGGCATGCCCGTTGGCGAGGCGACCGGTCGTCGCCGAGGAGGCGGCGCGCCATCCGGTCGGGCGGCCCCCACCAGGCGGGTTCCCGGCCGTGGGTTCTCCGATCGGACCGCCTCTGACCGTGGCGTCCCCGACCGTGGGCCGGACCGGCCGGCCGCCGAGGTCAACACCCTGTACGACACCGTCGACCAGGAGGCCCTACGGCGGGTCGATGTCCGGGAACGCACCGTGGACGCCACCATCTACCACAAGGTGACGCCGGAGCGGGACTCCCGGAACGGCCGCCGCAACGGGGTGTCGGACCGCGACCGCATGACCGAGGTAACGTCCGCTCGGCAGGTGGCCGGTCGGCGCGACCTCACCCGCGCTACCGAGCTGATGGCCGTCCGGACCCGGGCACGGGAGGGAGGTGGATCGGCCGCTACCCGCCGGATGGCGGGTGGGCGACCGGGTGCGGATCGGATCGAGCCCCGCCGGACCGGTCCAGGCCGATCCTCCCGGGCGGAGATGGGTGCCCCGGGCGGGCCGGGAGGAACCGGGCGCCGCAACGGGAAGGCCTCCCGGCCGGGCCAGGGGCGACACGGCCCGATGTGGTGGCGACAGCGCCCGCGCTGGATGCGCCGTCTGGTCTTCGCCGGCTTCTTCTCCGGCCTTCTCCTGTTCGTCGCCGGCATCGGCGTCATCTACGCGGCGACCCAGGTCCCGCTGCCTGCCGAGGTGAAAACCGACCAGACGTCGATCATCTTCTACGGACCGCCGGCCGGCTCGCATCAGGACAACGGTGAGGAGCTTGCCCGGATCGGCACCGTGAACCGCACCGACGTGCCGCTCGCCGAAGTGTCCATGGACCTGCAGCACGCGGTGCTCGCGGCCGAGGACAAGAACTTCTATCACGAACCCGGTATCTCTCCCAAGGGCATCGCCCGGGCGCTCTACGTGCACCTCACCGGCGGGGAGCTGCAGGGTGGTTCGACCATCACCCAGCAGTACGCCAAGAACGCGTACCTGTCGCAGGAGCGGACCTTCACCCGCAAGATGCGCGAGATCGTGCTCGCGGTGAAGCTGGGCCAGAAGTACTCCAAGGGACAGATCCTGGAGTTCTACCTGAATACGATCTACTTCGGCCGGGGCGCCTACGGTATCGAAGCGGCGGCGAAGGCCTACTTCAACACCCCGGCCGCCAAACTCACCCCCGCTCAGGGGGCGGTCATCGCGGGCCTGATCCGATCACCCAACTACCTCGACCCGGCCAAGAACCCGGGTCCGGCGGCGAACCGCTGGCACGACGTGGTCGCGACGATGGTTGCCGAGGGCTGGGCTCCGCCGGAACTCGCCCAGCAGAGCCCCCCACCCGTGGCCGCGAAGGCGGAGGACGCCGCCGCCTCGTCCGATCAGATCGCGTACATCCGCAACCAGGTCAAACGTGAGCTTACGACCGTCGGGAAGATCACCGAGGACCAGATCAACCGCGGTGGACTGCGCATCACGACCACGATCGACAAGGGGCGGCAGTTCAAGGCCTTCCAGGCGGTGAGCGACGTGCTGGGCCCGGCGTACGCCGCAGTGCCGGATCTGCGTACCGGGCTCACCGCGGTAGAACCCGGGACCGGCAGGATCCTCGCCTGGTACGGCGGGTCGCTCTACGGCAAGGACGCACAGGGCCATGAGCAGTACGTCGACAACGTGTCAGGGGCGCAGGTGCAGTCCGCCTCCACCTTCAAGACGATCACCTTGGTCGCGGCGCTGCGCCAGAACATCAACCTCAAGTCGACTTTCGCCGCTCCCGCCAAGATCACGCTGCCGGGGAACTACGTGGTCAGCAACGACGAGGGCGAGCCGGGTGATCTCGGGTACAAGGATCTCATCGAGGCGACGGCGGGCTCCATCAACACGGTGTACGTACCGTTGGGGCAGAACATCGGCGTCTCGAACATCGTCAAGACCGCGCGCGACCTTGGCATCCCGAGCAGCACTCAGCTTCGCAACGAGGCGGGTATCACCCTGGGCCAGGACGACGTGCGCGCGGTGGACATGACCGCGGTCTACGCGACCCTCGCCGGCAACGGAGTGCGGGCCACGCCGCACATCGTCGACAAGGTGGTCGACGGCAAGGGGCAGGTGATCTACTCGGGTACCCCGGATGCGAAGCAGGTCATCCCGGCCGCGGTGGCCCGCGACGCCACGTACGCCCTGCAGAGCGTGCTGACGGATCCGAGCGGCACCGGGAAGCGGGCCCGGCTGGATGGCGGGCGCGAGGCCGCCGGCAAGACCGGGACGTCGAGCAACTTCCGGTCGGCCTGGTTCTGCGGATACACCAGGGAAATCGCGTCCTGCGTGAACATGTTCCGGGGCAAGGGCACCGAGCAGGACGTGCTGAAGGGCATGCCCGGCGCCGACAAGGGCGTCTACGGAGGTAACTACCCGGCCAAGGTGTGGAAGGCGTTCATGGACGCCGCGCTGACGGGGGTGCCCCCGTCGAAGTTCGATTCGCCGGCCTTCGGTGGCCTCGTGCAGGATAACGAGCCCGAGCCGACTCCCACACCCACCCCGGCGCCGAGCGCCCCATCGAGCCAGCCCGGCGATACCGGGCTCAACCTGGGCGATCTCCTGAACCCCAGTGGCAACGGCAACGGCAACGGCAATGGCGACGGCAATGGCAACGGCAGTGGTCAGCAGGGTGCCGGCCAGCAGGGCCGGCCAGCTCGACAGACGGGGATCTTCTCCGACCCGTTCAGTTGACCGGGAGGTCGAGTTCAGTGCTGTCATGGGCTGTCATGGGGCGAGAATGACGGGCATGGCCCTGTCCGCGGCGTCCCCCGTCCGCGTCAGCCCGGCCCGGGAGGACCCGGTCGTCGCGGGGGCAAGCCAGCTCATCGGTGGGCCGCCGGGTGAGCACGCGGTCGTGCCCGACCGGCGTGGTTGGCTGACCCCGCTGCGGGTGCTGATGGCGATGGTCATCGTGGCTGGGGTCCTCGGCTATACCCAGAAGATCAGTTGCCGGGACACCCGGAACTGGACGCATGAGCACCAGTACACGGCGTTGTGCTACTCCGACATCGTCGCGCTGTACAGCCAGGAGGGGCTGGTCGACGGGAAGATCCCCTATCTGGACTACCCGACGGAATACCCGCCGTTGATCGGCGCCACCATGCAGCTTGTCGCCTGGCCAGCCGGTCTCGCGGACGGACCGCGGGCGGTCTACCGGGAGGAGAACGGTGAGCGTGTCTTCGACCACTACACGATGGACATGCGGTCGGCCGTCTTCTACGACCTCACCGCCCTGCTGTTCCTGATCGTGGCCTCGGTCGCGGTGTGCTGCACGGCGCTGACGGCCGGATTGAGGCGGATCTGGGACGCCGCTCTGTTCGCGCTGGCGCCGACCCTCGTGCTGCATCTGCTGACGAACTGGGACATCATCGCGGTGGCGTTCTCGGCAGGCGGCCTGCTCGCCTGGTCCAGGCGGGCTCCGAAGCTCGCCGGGATGCTGATCGGGCTCGGCATCCTCACGAAGCTCTATCCGGCCCTGTTCCTGCTCGGGTTGGCCTTCCTCTGTCTTCGGGCCGGGAGGCTGCGCGAACTGGCCCGGACCGTCTGTGCGGCGGCGGTGACGGTGCTGGTGGTCATCGTCCCGCTGTGGCTGACCGCCGGCTACTTCAACGCGGAGAACGCCCGCGTCGGCGACAGCATCTGGTCGACCTTCTGGCGAGGTGGTGACTGGACCCGACTGGTCGGTGGTGGTCCGGACGAGGCCCGCAACGCCATCGCCCGGTTTTTCGACCTGAACTCCGACCGCGGCGCCGACTGGGACTCGCTGGCGTTCGGCGCGACCTGGCTTGCCGGCCGCTACGACCCGGCCTGGTTCGGAGCGCTGCACCTGGTGGTCTCCGCGCTCACCGCCGTCGTCCTCGTCGCGGTGGCGGCGGCCGCGATCCATCATCGGCCCGATGCGCGCCGGCTGGTCATCGTGGCGGCCGCGGCCGGCTGGGTGACGATCGTCGTCGCCCAGCCGATGATCCTGCAGGGCCTGCGGGACAACGGCCTGCCCATCTCCACATTGAACATCATCACTGGGGCGGCCCTGCTGGTCTCGGTGATCGCCATCGGGTTGCTCGCCTGGCTCGCACCGCGCCGGCCCCGCCTGCCGCAGGTGCTGTTCCTGCTCGTCGTCGCCTTCCTGCTGACCAACAAGGTCTTCTCACCCCAGTACACGATCTGGCTACTACCGCTGGCGGCACTGGCTCGGCCCCGATGGCGGCTGTTCTTGCTGTGGCAGGCCTGCGAGGCGTGGGTCCTGTTCACCCGATTCATGCACTTCATCTACAACGACACGCATGGTCGTCAGGGCATCGACCGGGGATGGTTCGTCGGCGCGGTGGCCCTGCGCGACCTGGTGCTGCTCGTCCTGGCCGGATTCGTCGTCCGGGAGATCCTGCATCCGCATACCGACATCGTGCGGACCGGCGGAATGGCGTACCCGGGTGATCCGCGTGTCGCGGTCGGCTCTGCTGCCGCCGGCGATCCGGACGCCGTCGACGACCCTGCGGGCGGGGTGCTGGACCATGCCCCCGATGCCCGCGGCGGCCGGCCGGCGTGGGTGGCGGCGGCCACCGGCAAGCCGGACGG
>NZ_CDWRCL010000068.1:0-16805 GCF_977927575.1 Frankia sp. CcCS3 | reverse complement strand
GCGTGCAGCTCCCGCGACTGTTGCGAAATCGGACCATTGGCAGCGGCCACCGGGTTGTCCGCAGGTGGAGTGCCCCGGATCCGGGACACTTACGGCACCCACAGGTCCCGGACGCGCTCACAGGTCCCGGACGCGCTTACAAGTCCCAGAGGACGGTGACGCGGTCGGCGCCGGCGGTGGCCAGCAGGGTGCCGTCCGGGCTGAACGCCACCGCCCGCGCCCACTGCTGGTTGATCCGCCGGCCGTAGCCGACGGCGGCGACGAGCCGCGGCGGGTCGGGGAACGCCAGCTGCCACAGCCGGACGGTGGTGTCGGTACCCCCGGTGGCGACCAGCGGCATCGTCGGGCTGAACGTGACGCTCATCGGGTGGCCGCTCTTTTCCTTCACCGCCTTGAGGGGCCGGTCAGGGATGCAGGTGTAGACGTACCACTGGTTCGTGCCTCGCTTGCGGCGCCGCTGGATGCGGAACCCCAGGAAGTCGAACCCGTCGCTCGTGTGCACTACCCGGGTCTTGGCTGCTGACAGCCGCAGACCCAGCGGGGCGAGCACGGCAGCGACGTCCGTGCCGGGGTGGGCGCGGCGGCGCCGGCCCACCCCGAGCTGTCGGGCTACTCGTAGGACAGGTTCGACTGCCCTTCGATCACGCGGCCAGCGATGTAGAGGTCTCCGTTGGAGTCCAGTATTGCGATGATCTTTTTCTGGTTGCCGTGGTGGGTCGTGAAGAAGATCTTGTCGGCTTCCTGGGAGGTGGAGTAGTTTGTGTTGACCGAGAGTTCGATGCTCACCGGCGAGCTGATGAGCACATCCTTCTTGGGCGAGTTCGGGTAATTCTGGTTCTGCCTCAACCTGATTCGGCCGTGGGTGTCGCCCTCATCCCAGTCCGCGGCCAATCCGAGGTCAATTTCCGCCATGGTCTTCTCCATTCTATTTTGTGTGGGAAACCTCTCCTGGCTGGAGTAGGTTTGTATGGTTTCGAGAAAAACCTGGCCATCGGCAAACAGGAGTCAGCAGGAGGCATCTCTGCGTGTGCCGGCGTGGAGAGAACACCGCACGTTCCGGCCGGAATTTTCTCGACTGCCGGCCGCACTCCTGGCCAATTTTTCTACCCGATCGGACCAGTAAACGGGTGCGTGGACGTCTCAATAGACAGGAACGATCGCTTCCTTGATCTCCGTATTCCCTGTTCCGGATGGGGCCGTTCAACCATCCGAGTCACAGGCATGAGCGCCACAACACCTCTCCCCCCAGAGCTAGTGATGGAATCGCACCTCGCGTACGTAGCGTCACATGCCGGAGACGGTGGCGCGCGGATATTACCTAAATATATCAACCCAGTTAGGAGTCGAAATGAAATAACTTGCGCGTTTCGAACCCTCCACAGGTCACAGGCCTGTGGAGGGTTCGAAACGCGCAAGTTATTTCATTTCGACTCCTAAGGCGTAATCGCGGGTCGGGTCGGGAAGGAGGCCCGGATGCGCAGGAAATTCGAGTCAATCTCTGTCCACAGGCCAGGGCTGACCAGCTTCGAAGCGGACCCGGAATTGTGTACACACGGGATCCCTGGGTGGAGCGGCCCGTCGGAGGGCCGGGCACCGGCCCGCACGGCGGTCGAGCGTCGGGTCCGCGGCGGCTTCAGCGTCGCGGCGGTGACGTGCTTGCCCTCGATCGCGTTGGTGTCAAACCGCAGGAATGACCGGTGCACCGGGCCGATCCCGTTGCCGACCCGCAGGTACTCGTAGATGTCGTAGTTCGTTGTCGGGGACGTGCTGACCACGAAAGCGGGATCGTTCCAGAGTTCCTACCTGGAGCTGTGCCCGATCTCGGCGGGGATCGAGTGGTCCGAGTCGGGTACCTCGCGAATACCGGCCCACACGCTGTCTCGTGCCCTCGTGATGGCCACATACATCTGTCGGCGTTCCAACTGGGTACGCTCGCGAAACGCGTCGGCCGACTCGGACGGCCGCCACGGCTTCGGGAAGAGGTTGCGGTCGGGAATACAGACGTGGGCGAAGTCGAGGCTCTTGACTCGGTGGTACGTCCCGACCTTGACCGCCTCACAGCTGGTTCCGTCATATTCCTTGAGGGAAACCGCTGGAATGCCCCGATCGGTGAGGACGCGCAGCCACCGCGCAGCCGCGGCGTTCGTCGGCACGAGCACCGCCATATCGCCGTAACGGACGTTCCGATTGTCATGGAATTCCACGAGGTGTTCGCAGAGCGCCGCATCCTGCGCCACGGTGCCCGACACCGTGACCTCGCGGATCTCGCCTCCCGGCCGGTCGACGTTGACCTCGCGCCGCCCGCGTTCCTGGACGCCGTCGAGGTCGTCGAAGCTGTCGTCGGCGACTACCGCCTGGGCGTAGCGCAGGATCTTCTCGCGATTACGGTAGTTTCTCCCGAGCACGGTGGAGCGTCCGACGACGGCGACGCCGGCCTCGGCGAGGGTGAAACCGCCGGGATAGATGGACTGCTGGCCATCGCCGACCACGAGCAGGCCGTCCGGCTTGTCGCCGACGAAGGCATGCAGCAGTTGCAGACCGACGCACGTCAGGTCCTGTATCTCGTCAACGATCACCGCGTCGTACCGGGTGTCGGAACTCTCGCGCACCAGGTCGCGAGCCAGGAGCAGCACGTCGTCGCGATCGAGGACGCCGCGCTCTGTCCAGAGCTGCTCGTACCGTTCGTACAGCTCCCACACCGCACGTCGGTGGGTCGGTTGCAAGGGAGTGCTGCGCCCGACGCGTGCCAGCTTGGCGTACTGCTCGAAGTCGGTCAGGCCTCGGCCCTTGACGACTGTCGCGATCTCGTCCTTCCAGTACCCGGGAGCCAGGCCGAGCCCGGGCAGAACCGAGAACTGCCCGACCTGCCCCCAGGCGCGCCAGAAACAGGTGTCGGCGGCCTCCTGCTGGTGTCGGTCTGCCAAGCCGTGTTCGCGAAGACAACGTGCGGCGACGGCGTGGACGGTGGCGAACTCGATCCGGTCGACGTGCTCGGGGGCCATCCGGGTCAGCAGGGCGCGGTAGACCGGCCCCAGCGTGCGCACCAGCGAGGTAAACAACACCCGTTCCCGCGGGCGGCCAGATACTTGGCGCGGTGCAACGCGACGACCGTCTTGCCGGTACCGGCCGCGCCGCGGACGCGGGCCGGACCCGACCACTGCCGGCCGGCCAGGCGGGCCTGCGTCGGGTGCAGCCAGGTCATCCACGTCTCGATCGGCTCCCGGGCGGCGGCGTCGAGAAGTTCTTGCCACAGCTCCTCGCGGCTCAGCAGTGCATCCTGATCTGGTGGAACCGATTGCTCGGGCGGTGACAGCGGCTCGGAAGAAATCGGACGCCCGGCCGGAGCTGGACAGTAGGCCCGAGTGGGACGCTCGATAGCGGCTGGGCTTTCGGTCGCGGCCGTACCGTTCGAAGAGGGACCTGCCCGGCGCGCGACCGGACGGCGGACAGACCGTGAGGTCGGCGCCTCGGTGACCGTGACGACCGTGGCGGTGGCGGTGGCGCGGGGCATCGGCGGGCAACCGCGTGCCAGACGGTCCAGTAGTTGTTCAACGAGGTCCGGTGCCAGGCGTGCGCCACGACGCGCCAGGTCGCGGGTTAGGTCCTGCTCGCCGAGCACCGTCACCCGGTCGAGTTGTGCCCGGACGTTTTTCCGCCTGGCCAGAACCAGCAGCGGAACCACCTCGGTCGGTGGCAGACCTGCCTCTACCAGCACCTCCTCCACCGCTACGGTCTGATCCAGAAGTTTGCGGACGTCGTCGTCCGCGCCGGCGTCGCCACGCCATAACCGGCCGCGTTCGACGGTGATCTCTCGCCAGTTCTTCACGTCTACCACGAAGACTCCGCCAGGCCCCACCACGATCACGTCGATGTTGGCCCGGCGGGTGCCTGGCCACCGTCGGTCCGGCAGCACGTGCCACCCTGCGTCGTCCATACCGACCAGCACTCGGACCACACTCTGCTCGGCCCGGTCACCGGCTTCCCAGTGCTGGCGGTGGCGGCGTAACTGCTTCAGCACGTCGGTCAGGTGCTGGATCTGTCGCTGGACTCCGTCGATCTCCATCCCGAGCAGGACAGCTTGACCGAGGGCCGACGGTTCTGGCAGCGGGTCGGCGTCTCGCGTCGACGAGGCGGTCGTCGGCGGATGGGCTGTCGACGTGCCGACGGTCGACGCAGCGGTGGCGGGGATGCGCGCTGCCGGTCCATCCAAAAGCACGTCACTACTCCCTCACCTTATGTCACAGGTAAGAGTACGGTAATGAGTCGTCGTTTGGCTACGTTTACGGGCGACAGTGGTCTGCAGGCCCTAGGGAAGAGTGGTTGTTGTCGGAAACGTAGGTCTACTTTCGAACGCTGGTTCGAGCGTGCCGACTCGAACTCTTCGAACGCCCTGGCCACGGCCGCTTTCAGCAGAGAATGATCACGTAAGTTCGGTCTAGACCGCCAGCACGATGGCGGCGCTGATGCCGCCGAGGCCGAGGGCGAAGGCCGCCTCGGGCAGCCCGCCGTCGCGCCGCCGGAAGAGGCGGTCGAGCGCCAGCCGCCCGGCACCGACCGCCGCCACCGTGATCGCGACCACCGCGATGCACAGCGGGTACTCCATGCCGCCGTCGGTTTCCCACAGTCCGTTCGGTGCGGTCACGATCATTGCGTTGATCATCACGCCGATCACGGCCGCGGCCGCCAACGGAGTCAGCAGGCCCACCGCCAGGCCGAGGCCGCCGAGGAACTCGGACGCGCCGGCCAGCCCGGCGAAGAAGGTGCCGGGGTGGTAACCCAGCTGGGCGAATCCCTTGCCGGTCGCGGTGAGGCCGTGGCCGCCGAACAGGCCGAAGAGCTTCTGCGCGCCGTGCCCGGCGAGCAGAAGACCGAAGGTCATCCGGAGCAGCAGCAGCCCGAGGTCGGCTGCGGACACGGCCGTGCGGGACGGGCCCGGGCGGGAGGCGTCGGGCGGTGCGGGGGTAGCGGGTGCCAGGTGGAGGGATGCCCGGTGCCGCGTAGCGAGCAGTTTCATATCGAAACCCTGATCCAGGCGAAAGCATACGGTGAAGCTTTGGTCACTACTGTGCCTGCCCGCTCTGCCGGGCCGGTACCTCGTTCGCCGGTGACTTCCCCCGCGGCCCGGCCGTCAGCTTCGGTGACGCCGGCGCGGCGGGCGAACGACGGCGACCGGGCAGGCGGCATGCAGCACGCACTGGGAGCTGGTGGAACCGAGCAGCAACTCGGCGAAGCCGCCGCGGCCCCGGGCGCCCACCACAAGCAGCTGGGCGCGCGCCGCCGCGTTGATCAGGCCGTAGGCGGCGTTGCCCACAATCAGGCCGGTTTCCACCCCGATGCCCTCCCAGCCGGCCAGGCCCGCGTTCGCTGACTCGTCCAGAACAGCCTGCGCGGCATCGCGAAACGCCTCGTCGCCGAGGCCCACCCGCCCGGTGAGGGTTGCCGGCAGCGGCTCCCACACATGCACGACGCGCAGTGGAGCCCGGCGCATCGCTGCCTCGCCTGCGGCCCAGGCCAGCGCGTCCACCGAGGCGGCGGACCCGTCCACCCCGACGACGACGGGGCCGGGCCGGCTCCTGCCCCGCTCGCCGTGGACAACCACGACCGGGACCGCCGCGTCGTGCACGCAGGCGAGGCTGACCGAGCCGGTCAGCCTCCGCTGCGTCCGGCTTGCCCCATGGGCGCCGAGGACGAGCATGGCCGCCCGGTCGGACTCGGCCAGCAGCATCTGTACCGGGGCCCCGTAGACGGTCCGTTCGAAGATCCGCGCCGCCGGTTCGTCCTTGCGGACCCGCTCCACGACATCGTGTAGCAGCCACTGCGCCGTCCAGCACGGGTGCTCCGGGGACGTGGCCGGCGGCGGCTTCGATCGCCTCGTGCGGTGGTTCGGCGGCCGCCCACACCAGCACCGCCCGTACGCGAGCGTCCCGCAGTCGTGCAGCGTCCACCGCCCAGCGCAACGCCCGCTCGGCGTCCGCGGATCCGTCGATCCCGACGACGATCTCCGCCTGCGGGACGAAATCAGCTTCCACCTGATCGCCTTCCACGTGCCCACCCTGTTCAGCCTCGTACGTGAGGTAGGTTACGTCTAGTAAGTAGATGATCGCATTCTGTTCTGATTCGCGGTAACGGCCAAGCGAACCGGCTGCACCGCGACGAACCCCTCGACGAACCCCTCACTCCCGGGCCCGTCCTGGTAGCTCAACGCGGTGATATCCAGCCCGCAGCTGTGTGCGATCGGGCTGAGCGGATAGATGGCGATCATCGGCGTCCTGTCGAGGTGGAGCGGCCGGGGTGAGCTAACCCGTCGTGGGCCTGGAGCTGGCCGGTCTGTGGTTCGGGCGAGCCAAGCGTGGGTAGAGACTGAAAGTGGTCAGACAGGACACACTAGGTGACGATCTGCATTCTTCTATGGAGAAGAGAAGATTGTGACCCTATCCGCGCGACTCGGTGACCGTCTGGCGACGCTCATCCGGTGGAATCTGGACCCGTCTACACCGGGCCGGCGGCGTCCGGCAGGCGGGCGTGTGCGGTGCCGGCTGGGCCGGGCAGCCGCCGGCCGCCAGGAAGGAGCAACCAGATGGCGAGCATGGAACGCCAGCGTCCCCGGCGGAACTGGTTCGATCTGTTGGGTCTGCCCTGGTCGCAGGCACGGACGTCCGCGGCGGAGCTGGTCGGCCGGCGCGGGGCTGACGTTCCGGTCGAGGAGTACACCGAGGACGACGCCTACGTCCTGCGCGCCGAGATCCCCGACGTCGACCCAGACAAAGACCTCGATGTCACCGTCTCCGAAGGGACGCTGGCGGTACACTCCGAACGGCACGAGGCGAGAAGTCAGAAGGCTCTCGGCGGGTACCGCACCGAGTTCCGCTATGGCGCGTTCAGTCGTTCCGTGGCGCTTCCGCCCGGGGCGAAGGCGGACCGGGCAGCCGCGACCTATAAGGACGGCATCCTGGAAGTCCGCGTTCCGGTCGAGCCAGCCGAGATGTCCGGCCGGAAGATCACAGTTGAGCAGGGCTGACGCCCGACGATGCCCGGTCGCAGGGCCCGAGCTCTCCGGCCGACTGCGGCCCCGGGCGACGTTATTACCCACCCGGGTGCCGGCCCGCTTCTCCTCCCGTGTGGGGAGCCAGGAGTCACCATCAGGGGTAAGCACCTTCCTGGAGGGGGTAAGCATGGCCGACATCCGTAGCACGATCGTCCGGCGGCCGGTCACCGTGGAGCGGTCCACCACGATCCGGGACGCGGCGGCGCAGATGGAACGGCAGGGCGTGGGCGCGCTCCTCGTCATGGAGAACGATCGCCTGGTCGGGATCGTCACCGACCGCGACATCGTGCTACGTGGCGTTGCCCGCGGTATCCTGACGGACAGCCGGATCGACGCCCTCATGACCACCGAGGTCATCACCGTGCCGTCCGGCGTCGACCTCGAACGGGCCTACGAAATCTTCCGTGACCACGCGATCCGCCGGCTCCCGGTCGTCGACGGCCGCCGGCTCGTCGGCCTGCTGTCCGTCGACGATCTGCTCATCCGCACCGAGCATGAGATGGCCGAGCTGGTACACCCGCTCGCCGATGAGGTCTTTGCCCCCCACCGCGAGGCCCCACCGCTGGCTACCACCGGCGAGGAGCCCGTCGAGCCGGCGCCCGGACTGCCGCCCCGACGTAAGGCGATGCGCGCCCATCCCGGCGACACCCTGGTTGTCCACCGTCCCACCGTCACGCAACCGGACCGCATTGGGGAGATCCTTGAGGTGCGCTCGCCGGCCGGCGACCCCCCGTTCACTGTCCGCTGGTCCGACACCGGGCACGTCAGCTTCGTCTACCCGGGACCGGACTCCGAGGTCCGCCACCCTCCCGAGGAGGCCCGCAGCGGCACCGGCTGAAAAGCGGCACCGGCTGAAAAGGATGACGGGTTCAGCTCTGCATGCGTGACGAACACGCACCGTCAGGCGAATCATGCTACGGGATCGTGACGTTCCGCTGCGACCAGCCTGCCGGGATGGCAGTGCAGCAGCCAGAAGCCGCCTTCCCGTACCCCGAGCTGGTCCGGAATCGGCCAGCACCAGCCGTCCAGGAGTCGTCGGAGCAGGTCGGCAATGATGGTGCGCTGGCTACAGACCGCTGGCGGCGTCCCGGACGCCGCCAGCCCCATCAAGGTAGCGACCACCCTCGCCTCCGATCCGGGATATCCGGTGTCCGCCAGCGTCGGCTCCGGTTCGATGGCGAGCCCGGCCGTGTGCGCGTACGGGGCGAGCGTGGCGGTGCAGCAGGGTAGGTCGGCGCTGATCAGCAGGCGAATCCCCAGGCTGGTCAGCAGCGGCACCAGTGCGCTCGCCTGGGCCCGGCCGCGCTCGTCGAGCGGGCGTAGCTGGTCGGGCCCGTCCCAGCGCCGATGGTGGGCGGCCCGAACGTGGCGGATGACGACGAGCGCGGCCGTCGGCGCCGGCAGCCGACCAAACTCGGCGAGCACCTGGCGGTCGGTGTCGTAGCTGACCCGGCGAGCCGCCTCCCCCTTCGCCAGCCAGGCAAGCCTGTCCACCTCCCGGGTGGGGACGAACGTGCCGGAACGGGCCTGCATCCCCCAGTACCGGACCGCCTTCACCGTCCTGCCGCCGTCCGTCAGGTAGCGGTACTCGCCGAGCGGGGGCCCGAGCCTGGCCCGGCAACCAGTCTCCTCCTCGACCTCCCGCAACGCGCCGAGCAACGGATGTTCTCGCCGGCGCAGCTTGCCCTTGGGCAGGGACCAGTCGTCATACCGCGGCCGGTGCACGACCGCGATCTGCCGCCCGTCCCGCGTGGGCCGCCACAGCACCCCACCGGCGGCACCGACGACCCGTACCGGCCTATCCCAGGGATCAGCCGACGACTTCATACCGTCCAGTCTTCGACTCCAGCCGCCGCGGCGCCAGGAGGACAGGCACATCCCAGCAAGGCCCGGTCCAGCACGGCCCGGTCGACAACCCGCCGCCGGTGGCGCGGATCGCGGTCGGGCCGTCCGCAGCGTCCACCGCTACCAGGGCGGAGATCCCCATCTGAAGCGCATGTTCCCCGACGGCACCCAGGGGTATGGAACTCACTACAGAAGGTTATCGCCGTCCGGGGGGTGGAGGGTGGGGTGACGAACGCAGGTGTGGCCGAGCTCATCGTCGAGCCGGCGGTGCTCGGGACGCTCGTCGATGTGCTGCGTGCACGCGGGTACCAGGTCGTCGGCCCGACGGTGCGGGACGGCGCGATCGTCTACGACGAGATCAGTAGCGCGGCGCAGCTCCCGGCGGGGTGGACCGATGTCCAGGAGGCGGGTCGTTACCGGCTCGAGCGTCGTCGCGACGCGGCGCTGTTCGGTTACGCGGTGGGGCCGCATTCGTGGAAGCAGAACCTGCTGCCGCCCCGGCTGCGCCTGCTGAAGACCCGCCGCCACGGCGATGGCGGCTTCGGCGGTGGCGGCTTCGAGGTGGCGGAGGAACCGCTACCGCGGGCAGCGGTGGCATTCCTCGGCGTCCGTTCCTGTGAGCTGCAGGCCATCGCGATCCAGGACCGGATCCTGCTCGGGGGGCGCCACGCCGACCGCGACTACGCTGCTCGCCGCCGCGATGTGTTCATCGTCGCGGTGAACTGCCACGAGCCGGGTGGGACCTGCTTCTGCGTGTCGATGAACACGGGCCCGGCGGTGCGGGAGGGCTACGACCTGGTCCTCAGCGAAATCCTGGCCAGTGACCACCGGTTGCTCGTCGAGGCGGGCACCCCTCGGGGCGTCGAGATACTGGGCGAGCTGGCCGGGCGCCCGGCCGAAGCCGCCGACCGTAGCGCGGCCCAAGCCGCCGTGGACGGGGCGGCCGGCCGGATGGGACGCACCGTCGACGCGGCCGACCTGCGTGACCTGCTCGCGGACAACCTCGAACATCCACGGTGGGACGAGGTGGCGCAGCGGTGCCTGAGCTGCGGCAACTGCACAATGGTGTGTCCAACCTGCTTCTGTACCTCGGTGGAGGACGTCAGCGACCTCACCGGAAGTGAGGCGGAGCGCTGGCGCAGCTGGGAGTCCTGCTTCTCGCTGGACCACTCCTACATCCACGGCGGTAACGTCCGTGCCTCCGGACGCTCCCGTTACCGCCAGTGGTTGACCCACAAGTTCGGCACCTGGCACGACCAGTTCGGAACGTCCGGATGCGTCGGCTGCGGACGGTGCATCACCTGGTGCCCCGTCGGCATCGACGTCACCGAGGAACTGACCGCCATTCGGGCGAACTCCGCGGCCGGCGATGACGTCGGTTGAGGCACCGCTCGGCGAGGTCGGCGTCTTCGCCGGTATGCACCCGGACCACCTCGCCCTCCTCGCCGGGTGCGCCCGGCACGCCGTCTTCCGCCCGGGCGACGTACTCCTGCGGGAAGGCGACCCGGCCGACACCCTCTACGTCATCCGGCACGGCACGGTCGCGATCGAAACCTTCGTCCCGACCCGGGGTCTGGTCCCCATCGAGACCGTCGGAGCCGGCAATGTGGTGGGCTGGTCCTGGCTGTTCCCGCCGTACCGGCTCCATTTCGACGCCCGTGCCCTCTCGCTGGTCCGCGCCACCGCCATCGACGGTGCCTGCCTCCGCGGGAAGTTCTCCCAGGACCCGGCGCTGGGCTACGACGTGCTGTCCCACCTTGCGCAGGTGCTCATCGAGCGCCTGCAGGCCACCCGGTTGCGGCTGCTCGATGTCTACGCAAACCCGGGCCAGGGCTGACGGCGCGGCCGGGGAGATGACCCCTCGGCCGTTCCGGGTGACCCGCCGCCACCAGGAGACGGGTGACACGTGGACCCTGGAACTCGCACCGCTCTCCGGCGCTCCGATCATCGCCGCACCCGGCCAGTTCACCATGGTTTACGCTTTCGGCGTCGGCGAGGTCCCCTTGTCCGTGACGGGCTGCGGCCCGGCGACAGGCGATGACCTCGCGACGGTCGACGACTCCGTGATGGTCGACGACTCCGTGACGGCTGGTACCGACGGCCCGCTTGTGCACACCGTCCGAGCGGTCGGCGCGGTGACGGAAGCGATCTGCGCGTCCCGCCCGGGCGACGTCCTCGGGGTGCGTGGCCCGTTTGGGCGAGGCTGGCCGGTAGGCGCCGCCGCCGGGCTGGACGTCGTCGTGGTCGCGGGCGGGCTCGGGCTGGCGCCGCTGCGGCCGGTCGTCCGGCAGCTCCTGCGACGGCGCGCCGACTACGGCAACGTGGTCGTGCTCGCCGGCACCCGTACACCCGCGGACATCCTCTACCGCCGGGAGCTGGCCGGTTGGCAGGACCGCACCGACCTCCAAGCCCTGGTGACCGTCGACGGTGCGCAGCCCGGATGGGACGGCCGGGTCGGCGTCGTCACCACCCTTCTCCCGCACGTGCGTTTCGATCCGGCCAGAACCGTCGCGTTCACCTGCGGACCCGAGATCATGATGCGGCTGACCGCACGGGCCCTGGTCGACGCCGGCGTACCCGCCGACCGCATCCACCTGTCCCTGGAACGCAACATGCACTGCGGCCTCGGCCACTGCGGCCGCTGCCAGCTCGGCCCGCTGATGCTCTGCCTGGACGGACCGGTCTGCGGCTACGACCGCCTGGAACCGTTGCTCGCCGTCCGGGAGCTGTGATGCCGATGCCGACGCCGACGCCGACCAGCCCAACCAGGCCCCGGCTCGCCGTCTGGAAGTTCGCCTCCTGCGACGGCTGCCAGCTCACCCTGCTCAACTGCGAAGATGAGCTGCTCTCGCTCACCGGCGAGGTCGACGTCTCCTACTTCCTGGAGGCATCCAGCGCGACCGTCGACGGTCCCTACGACCTCTCCCTCGTCGAGGGCTCGGTCACCACCGAACAGGATGTGGAACGCATCCAGCAGGTCCGGGCCGCGTCTCGGCGTCTGGTCACAATCGGCGCCTGCGCGACCGCCGGCGGCATCCAGGCGCTCCGCAACTTCGCCGACGTCGGCGACTTCCTCGCGGCCGTCTACGCCACCCCGGCGTACGTCTCGACGCTGGCGACCTCCACCCCGATCTCCACGCACGTCCGGGTGGACTTCGAACTCCAGGGCTGCCCGGTCAACCCTCGCCAGCTCCTCGAAGTCATCAGCGCGTTCCTCGCTCGCCGACGCCCGAACATCTCCTCATCCTCCGTCTGCACCGAATGCAAACGGCGCGGGACGGTGTGCGTGATGGTCGCGCACGGCACGCCGTGCCTCGGCCCGGTCACGCATGCCGGATGCGGTGCGATCTGCCCGGCCTATCACCGCGGCTGCTACGGCTGTTTCGGCCCGATGGAGAGCCCCAACACCCCCGCGTTGATCCGCCAGCTACGGGTTCTCGGGATGAACGAGGACAACGTCGACCGAGTGTTCCGGACGTTCAACACCGCCGCGCCGACGTTCCGCGACGCCCCCGGCGAGGGTTCGGGAAGCGGTGAGACCGATGCGCGCGACTAGGACCATCGCACCTCCCCCGCTCACCAGGGTCGAGGGCGAAGGAAGGCTGCTAATCAAGATCATCGACGGGCGGGTGGACGAGGCCCACCTGAAGATCTTCGAACCGCCGCGCTTCTTCGAGGCGTTCCTCCGCGGCCGGGCCTACACCGAGCCACCCGACATCACCGCCCGGATCTGCGGCATCTGCCCGGTCGCCTACCAGATGAGCGCGCTGGCAGCCATCGAACAGATCTGTGGCATCACGGTCACCGGCCCACCCGCCGCCCTACGGCGGCTCATCTACTGCGGTGAATGGATCGAGAGTCACGCGCTACACGTCTTCCTGTTGCACCTGCCGGACTTCCTCGGCTACGACAGCGCACTACACCTTGCCCAGGACCAGCCCGCCCTGGTCAAGCTGGGACTTACGCTGAAGAAGGCCGGCAACACGCTCATGACGGTCATCGGCGGCCGCGCGATCCACCCCGTCAACGCGCGGGTCGGCGGCTGGTACCGGGCACCACGCCGGCGCGACCTGACCGAGTTCGTCGGGCAACTGGAACAGGCGCGAGACATCGCCCGGGACACCGCCCGATTCACCGCCGCCCTGGACTTCCCCGAAGACGAACTCCACCAGACCTTCGTCGCGCTCCACCAACCTGGCGAATACCCCGTTGAGCGCGGCCGGATCGCCTCCACCGATGGCCTCGACATCGCCCCGGCCGACTACGATCGGCACTTCACCGAAGAACAGGTGCCCTGGTCGAACGCTCTGCACTCGACCCTGGCCGCGGGCGGCTCCTACCTCACCGGACCGCTGGCTCGCTTCGCGCTGGGCGCGCAGTGCCTGGCGCCCGCCGCCCGCGAGACCGCCGCCGAGATCGGCCTGCGCCCACCGGAGCGCAACCCCTACCGCAGCATCATCGTGCGCTGCATCGAGATGGTCCACGCCGCCGACGAGGCGCTGCGGATCATCGCGGACTACACCGAGCCCGGACCCCCCCGCGCTGGAGGCCCCGCCCCGGGCGGGAACCGGCTACGGGGTCACGGAGGCACCCCGCGGCCTGCTCTACCACCGCTACACGATCGACCACAACGGCACCATCCTCGACGCAAAGATCGTGCCACCAACCGCCCAGAACCAACGTCCGATCGAAGAAGACCTGCGCGGCGTGGTGGAACGCTTCATGGACCTGCCAGAGCCCGAACTCGCCCTGCGCTGCGAACGGGCCATCCGCAACTACGACCCCTGCATCTCATGTGCAACCCACTTCCTGACCCTCCACATCGAGCACGGCTGACCGTCATCGGGATCGGCAATCCCGACCGACACGACGACGCCGTCGGCCTGGCAGTCGCGCATCAGCTACGCTGCACGCTCCCACCTGGCGTCGACGTGGTCGAATGCGCCGGCGAGCCGACAGGACTGTTTGCCGCCTGGGAAGGGGCCGACGCCGTCTGGATCATCGACGCCGCCCATTCCGCGGCCCCGCCCGGAACCGTGCACCGCCTACCGGCCAACGACCGCACACTGCCGGCGGATCTCGTCGGGCCATCGACCCACGCGCTCGGCCTCGCGGACACCATCGAGATCAGCCGAACACTCGGCCGGCTTCCCCGGCATCTCGTCATCTACGCAATCTCCGGCCATACCTTCTCAGCAGGCCTCGGACTCGGCCCCGAGGTCGCGGCGGCGGCCCGCAACGTGGCCGCCGCCATCCGCGCCGAAACAGCGATCTATGCCGCCAGGGAACCCGACGATCTCCGCTGACCGCCGCCAACCGCGGTAGCCGAAGGCCCGCGTTGGCGGTGGGATTCGGTCACGGGACTTCGCGCGGCCCGGGGGCGGCGTTCATCAGCCACGTCACCATGCGGCTGATGTCCGACAGCGACAGGATCCCGACGAGTCTGCCCTGGTCCATCACCAGGACGCGGTGCTCGGCGCCGGGCTCCATGCGCGGCAGCAGATCCGCCAGCGGGTCGTCGGGACCCGCGATGGTGGTCCGCGACAGTGGCACCATCACCTCGCTTACCGTTACCGTGCCGCTCTTCTCCGGCGGCACCTGCTTGGCGCCGTCCAGGGTCACCAGCCCGACCGGGGCTCCGTTCTCGCCGGTCACCGGGAACGCCGAGTGCCGGTACCGGTACAGCGGGCCGGCCAGCAGGTTCGCGACGGTCAGGGCCGCGGGCACCGTGAGCGGCTTCGTCGTCATGGCGTCATGTACCGGGACGCCGGCGAGCACACCGCGCAACTGCGCCTGCCGTCCCTCGGCGGTGGCGGCCGCGATGAGGAACGAGCCGATCAGGGCCAGCCAGAGCCAGCCGAATCCGCCGCCTCCCATGAACACGAGGAGTCCCAGAACGACGAGCAGCCAGCCGAGGACGCGTCCGGCTGCGGTAGCCCCGGCGGTCGCCCGCAGCCGATCTCCCGTACGCCACCACAGGAAGGCGCGCAGCAGCCGCCCACCGTCGAGCGGAGCGGCGGGAAAGGCGTTGAAGACGGCGAGCAGCAGGTTGATGCCCGCCAGCCAGGCCACCACCTCGACCAGGAGCTCGGGCGCGGACGCCAGGGCGAGCAGCCAGGCGCCCAGCACGAAGAGCCCGCCCAGCAGAAGGCTGACGAGTGGGCCGACACCCGCGATCCGCAGCTCCGCTGCCGGGCTCGACGCCTCCGACTTCAGCCGGGCCACCCCGCCCAGCAGCCACAACACGATGTCGTCCACGGCCACCCCGTTGCGCCGGGCCACCAGGGCGTGCGCCACCTCGTGGGCGAGCAGCGAGGCGAAGAAAACCACCGCGGCGGCAAGGGCCGCCAACCAGTACACCACCAGGGCATGGCCCGGGTACACCTGTGGGAGGCGACCCTGCGCGAGGCCGAACGCGATGATGCCGAAGATGAGCAGCACGCTCCAGTGGACCCCGATCCGGACTCCAGCGATCCGTCCCACCATGAAGGTCGCCCGCACAGCGTCTCTCCCCTGTTCGAACGTGCCCCGGGACCAAGACCCGGCTCGACTCCGCGGTTGGGCGCGGGGCCGGCCCCGTCAGGCTGCCGCGAGGGCCACCTCCGTCGACTTGACCAGGGCGGTCACCGAGGAACCCGCGGCCAGACCGAGGTCGGTCGCGGCGGCCAGGGTGATCGCCGCGGTGAGCTCGCCGCCACCATCGAGGGCGATATGCGCGACGGCCATGGCACCGCCGGTCTCCAGGCTGGACACCGTGCCGCGCAGCCGGTTACGGATGCTCAGACCATCCACGCTGCCCGTGGCCAGCGCCACCTCGGTGGACTTGATCAGAATCTCGACGGTGGCCCCCACCGAGAGGTCGAGGTCCTTGACCGCATCAAGGGTCACCGCGGCGGTGACGGTCTGCCCGCCGGAGAGGTCGACAGTCACAGTGCTCATCACCGCACCTTCGGTGATGTCGGTGACGGTTCCGGTCAGTCGGTTGCGAATGCTCAGGCTCATCGGTCCACCTCGTCCTCTCGGGTGCCGCCAGGTGCCGTCAGTCAACTCCTACCCGCCCGTCTGTGCCGCGTACATGCCTCGACCCGCAGAAGAGCCGTGCAGAAGGGTCCTGCGGACAAGTGATGCCCGACAGGCGGTCGCGCCTGATCGGTCCGTGCGGGTCGCACCGCCCGCCTCGGGGGCGCGGGCGCTCCGGTGCCACCGGTTCGCCTACCCCGAACAGGTCGATGTCGACCATCGACCCCGAGAGTCCGGCCTCCCGCATATAGGCGACCCGCACCGACAGGAACACTGCCTTGGCACAACAGGTGGGCAGGTAATGTCGCCAGAAACCCCACCACTACCCACTGTCATGCCAGACAACACACCTATCTCACCGCCGGCGTGGGCGCCAGGTCGCCCGCGCCCGGTCCACTCACGTCTGCGACCCAAAGAAATCCCAGCATCCCTCGGCGGCACCCCCGCCGATCATCCGACTGGCGTCCACCCCCGCAACAACAGATCATCGCCGTATGACATCGGGCAATCGTGTTGAAGCAACGAAAGCGCACAACATTAAACAACGGCAACTCTCGGCGGGCCGTCCGAGCGGCTGCCCCAGGCAGCCGACCGGGTAGCCGAGCCGCGGAGAATCACGGCCGCCGACGGCCGACGGCAGCGGCTGCCGACGGTGGAACCGGCGCCCAAGCCGGACTACCCCCAGACTAACCCCCCCCCCGAGCTAACCCCGGACTAACCCCGTAGCGGGCTCGCGGAGGGCTCGTAGGGCTGCTTCCGCTGTACCCGGCTGTCCCCGTCATCCGTATTCCTGACCCGCCATCCGTATTCCCGACCTGCCTGCAGGGAATGGTGGTTCAGGGAAGCCGAGAATGTTCGCGGCCATGGCACACCTCCCGATGAGGGGACTAGTACT
>NZ_CDWRCL010000067.1:7991-17113 GCF_977927575.1 Frankia sp. CcCS3 | reverse complement strand
CGACCAGGCCGGTGGTGGCCTTCGCGTCGGCGGATCGCGGCGCGCACGTGCCCACGAAGGGCCCCGTCGCGGTGCGGCTCGTCGATCCGGTACCGACTGTCGGCGCGTACGCGGTCTGGCCTCCGGATCCGCAGCCCGTCGTCACGGCCTTCCTCAACAGCCTCGACGCCGCCGGGCCGTTCCTGGGCCCGCCGTCCCTGGATCCGTCCAGGTCAGACGAGCCGGCGACCGGCCCGGCACCAAGGCCGCGGAGCACGCCCGCGGCCCTGACCTCGGTGACCGCCGGTGCGTGCTCGCTGATCCGGCAGGCCTGAAGACCGGCACGTTTGAAGATCGGTACTCCTGAACAATTGATCGATCAAAGAAAACCATCGTGGCCAGCTCCACAGCGACGTCCGTACCCATTCACATGGGCTGGAAAGACGGTTAGCATGAAGAAGTGGCTGGGCTTGTCCCGTTCCACTCGCGGTGCCATTCGGAGCGATGGGGCGATGTCGGAACGTCTTTGTCATCGTCTTTTCTGCCGCATTTAATAGGGGGTTTTTCGTCGACCATCCGGGCTGATCTATGCGTGTCCGGGAACGGGGATCAACTGTGAACATTCTGCGGGTGCCCGGAGGTACTGAGCTGCCCGCCGACCGAGGGTTGGCCGCCGCCGTCCTTACTGAGGTCGCCACGGTCGCCGACCGGCCGGTCCTGGCCCGCCAGGTGGCCGGAGGCTGGCGCGATGTGACCACGGGCCGGTTCTGCTCAGACGTCGTGGCCGTCGCCAGGGGCTTGGTGGCGCACGACGTCGGGGTTGGCGACCGGGTTGCGATCATGGGTTGGACCGGTTACGGCTGGGCCGTTGCCGACTTCGCGATCTGGAGCATCGGCGCGGTCACCGTCCCCGTCTACCCGACCTCCTCGGCCCACCAGGTCGACCACATCATCAGTGACTCCAAGGCCTCGTGGTGCTTCGTCGAGACACCCGACCACGAGCGCCTGGTCCTGTCCGCGGGTCTTCCCGCGACGCACGTCTGGTCCCTGGACGAGGCTGTGTCGGCACTCGGCACCGCCGGTCAGTCCGTCGCGGAGTCCGAGGTGCTCCGGCGCCGGGACGCGGTCCGGGCCGACGACCTCGCGACGATCCTCTACACCAGCGGGACGACCGGCGTGCCGAAGGGCTGCCTGCTGACCCACGCGAACGTCTTCTCTGCCGCCGTCAACTCGGTGGAACGGCTGGACTCGGTGATGCGTCCGGCCACCGGCTCGGCCAATACCATTCTGTTCCTCCCGCTCTCGCACGTGTTCGGGCGCGTAACCATGATCGGGTGCCTGTGGGCCGGAGTGCGGACGGCCCTGCTGCCGGACCCCGGGGGCCTCGTCGCGGCGCTGCACATCTTCCGCCCCACCTTCCTGATTACTGTTCCGTCGGCGCTGGAGAAGATGCGCAAGGGCGCGCGGGCGGCGGCGGGCGGACTCTCGGGGCGCCTGTTCGCCGAGGCCGAACGGACCGCCTGCGCGCTGGGTCGGGCCCGGCGTGGGCAGGGCGGCCTGGGGCTCGTCACGCGGCTTCAGGCCCCGCTGTTCGACCGGCTGGTGTACCGCCGGTTGCGCGCGGCGTTCGGCGGGCGACTGCGGCACGTCGTGTGCGGGGGAGCGACGCTCGACCCCTCCACGGCCGAGTTCCTCACCGGGGTCGGGGTGTACGTCCTCGGCGCGTACGGGCTGACCGAGGCGTCGACGGCCGTCAGCATCAGCGATCCCGGGCTCGACCGGCCGGGCAGCACGGGCCGTCCGCTGCCGGCGACCACCGTCGCGATCAGCGACGAGGACGAGGTCCTGGTGGCCGGGCCGCAGGTCTCGTCGGGCTACTGGCCGGATCGGACGGGCGTGCACGAGCCGTGGTTGCGCACCGGTGACCTCGGTCGGCTCGACGACGAAGGGTATCTCCACATCACCGGTCGGATCAAAGAGATCATTATCACCACCGGGGGGAAGAACGTCTCGCCGGCACCGCTGGAGGACCGCATCCGGCTGCACCCGCTGGTCAGCAACGCCATAGTGATCGGGGAGAACCGGCCGTTCGTGACGGCCCTCGTGACCCTCGACCGGGCCGCCGTACAGGCCTGGGCCCGGCGGGGCGGTCACGAGCTGGACGAGGCCGCCGCCCACACCGACCCTCGGCTGGCCGCCGAGGTCAGCGCCGCGGTCGACGCGGCGAACGCGCAGGTCTCGCGGGCCGAGTCGGTGCGGAAGTTCCGCCTCCTGAGCCACGACTTCACCATCCAGGGCGGCCAGCTCCCCCCGTCGTTGAAGTTTCGCCGTGCCGTGATCGAGGAGGAGAACGCCAAGGAGATCGAGGAGCTGTACGCGTCCTGACCGCCCGGCACTGGCCCGGCACTGACGTCCGCCCGCCTGGATCTCGGCGCATCGAAACGGAGCCGCACGTGGATTCCGCCGCACCGCCCCTGGGAGCACCGGATCGGCCCGTACAGTCCGACCCGGGCATGGAACCGCCCGACCACACCTGGCTGCGCGGCCTGGTGAGCAAGGCGTTCACTCCGCGCACGATCGAGGGGATGCGGCCGCGGGCCGAGCAGGTCGTCGACGACCTGCTGAGCCGCCTCATCCACCGGGGCCTGACGTCGCTGCCGCTGAGCCTCACTCCCGGAGGCGTCGCGTGAGCATCGAGACGACCGACCCGACGGCGGACAGGCGGACGACAGCCAGGCAGGGGGTGGACCGGCAGGGGGTGGACCGGCAGGCGGCGCGGCAGGTGGTGGTCACCGGTCTCGGGGCCACGACACCGCTCGGCGGCGATGTCGCGTCGACGTGGAGTGGCGTGCTGGCCGGCCGGTCCGGGATCCGCCGGCTCGATGAGCCGTGGGCGCAGTCGCTGCCGGTCCGCATCGCGGCGCCGGTGGCCGTCGAGCCGCCGCTCGGCCGGGTGGAGGCACGCACGCTCGACCGGGGGCAGCGGCTCGCCCTCGTCGCCGCCCGGGAAGCCTGGGCCGACGCGGGCACCCCCACGCCGGAGTCGGAACGTTTCGCCGTCGTCGTCGGCTCCGGGGTCGGCGGCCTCACCACCCTGCTTGACCAGTACGACGTGTTCCGGGAGCGCGGGGCGCGCCGGGTGTCCCCGCACCTGGTGCCGATGCTCATGCCGAACGGACCGGCCGCGGCGGTGGGTCTCGCGCTCGGTGCCCGCGCCGGGGTGCACGCTCCGGTGAGCGCCTGCGCGTCCGGTGCAGAGGCCATCGCCACCGCGGTCGACCTGATCCAGGCCGGTCGGGCGGATGTCGTCGTCGCCGGTGGAACGGAGGCCGCCGTCCATCCGCTCCCGCTCGCGGGATTCGCGCAGATGCAGGCGCTGTCCCGCCGGGAGGACCCGCCGGAGTCGGCGTCCCGGCCGTTCGACAAGGCCCGGGACGGATGCGTGCTCGGCGAGGGTGCCGGGATGTTCGTCCTGGAGGCCGCCGAGCACGCCTGCGCTCGCGGCGCCCGGGTCTACACGACCGTGGCCGGCGCGGGGGTCAGCGCCGACGCCTATCACGTCGCCGCCCCCGACCCGACGGGAGCCGGGGCGGCGCGGGCCGTGCGCCGGGCGTTGCACGCCGCCGGTCTTGACCCGGCGGACGTGGTGCACGTGAACGCGCATGCCTCAGGGACACCGGCTGGGGATCTCGCCGAGAGCCGCGCGCTGCGCGGCGCGCTGGGCGCGGCGCTCGACGGTGTCGCGGTGACGTCGACGAAGTCGATGACCGGACATCTGCTGGGCGCGGCCGGCGCGGCCGGCGCGGTGGAGGCGGTGCTCTGCGTGCTGACGTTGCGGGAGCGGACGGTCCCGGCGACCCGCAACCTCGAGGCGATCGACGACGAGATCACGCTGGACGTGGTGACGATGGACAACCGGCCGATCCGGACCGGCGCGGCGCTGTCGACGTCGTTCGGCTTCGGCGGCCACGATGTCTGCCTCGCCTTCATCCCCTGGCCCTAACATCCCCTGGCCCTGACCGTCGGTCGCCTCGCCGTGGTCGGTACGTCTGGCCCGAGCGGACACCGGGCGGCCATGGCGGGACCATCGGGTGCGCACGATGCTCAGAAAGTCGCCATGCACATGTTGCCAAAGATCCGACTAGCCGTAACCATCGGCCCGTGATGTCCTACGAACAGGTACTGCAGGTGTCCGATCCGCTCGAGCGAGCCGCGTTGGCAGATGATCTGATGTGGGCTGATCATCCGCGCAGGCTGGATCTGCGCACAGCACGTGGGGTAGCCATTCGAGAGGCGTTGGAGACGGGGCGGTCGGCCGACGACGTCGCTCGCCGACTCGTCGTCACCGTGGCCGATCTGACCTGGATGGCCGCGCCTGCGGCATCCGCCGTAGCTTGATCCGTCGAGGGCCGGTCGGACAACGGCGTCCGCCGACCCGAACCCCACTGCCGGTCGTCCACCCTCGGAACCGTGCCGTCGTCCGTGGCCTTTCAGGGCCGCAGTCGGAACGGTGGGTAGTCGTCCGTGGTCAGAATGATCGCGTAGCAGACCACCCGGTTCGTCCAGCGCAGCACGCCGACGACGAAGTCGAACAGTCCCCGCGGGAGGCGTCCGGTGAGGAGCACGGCGAACCAGCCGACGATCATCGCCGCCACCGTCGCGATGTACAGGAAGAACAGCGCGATGTAGTGCGGGACCGCCAGCAGCCACTTGACCAGGGGTAGCCAGCGGTTCAGCCGCGCGGCGTCCGGATAGGGAATCGTCAGGTGGACGGCCTGTTCGTCCTCCGTCGAGGGATATTCGTCCCGCAGCAGAGTGAGATAGGCCACGACCCGGTTCGTGAAACTCAGTAGGGCGACATGCCAGTCGAACCACCACCGCGGGTACCTCTGTCGGAAAAGAATCAGCAGCAGGGGAGCGAAGAACAGCAGCCCGCCGCCGAACACCGCGCTGTTTCTGTCGTATCCTGTACCGCCGACTGCCGCGAGGACGACCGCGATCGGGATGACCATAAGAATTCGAAAGAACACGGTGAGTCGATCGCGCTCCCCTGCCGGGTAGTCGACCTCGAAGGGGACGTAATGAAGTAACTTGCGCGTTTCGAACCCTCCACAGGCCTGTGACCTGCGATGATGCTCTCGATCGCGTATTTGTTACTTCATTACGTCCCCATAGCCGGGGTGTCGCGGCTCTACGCTGAATGTCTCCTGGTCGGTCATGGCTGCTCCCTGGTAAATCGGTAACCTCGTCCTGCTGGCTCATTGTCGGTCGGCGGTGCCGGGCGCGAGAGAGCCATGGGTCCCCCTTTTTCGGTCGGATCGGACCGAGGCGGCCACGGCGAACCATCCGGCTGATGGTATTCTTTGCCGCCACCCTGCCATCAGCAAGATTGGTGCGGAATATGCCCTTTTGTGCAGTCCTGTCGTTTTTATCGAGAAGAGGGCATCGAGAAAGGGACGCTGTCAGCAGAGTGACGACGGCCATGATCTGTCAGGTCGCCCGCGAGGACTGTCCTCAACGCCGGGCGGTAGTCCTCGACACCGAACGGGTAGGGAGACCGACGGGCCGGCCGCGAGCGGCGGCGCTCCAGTGATGCCGCGGAGTGCGGGCCGCGCCGGAGCAGGTGCGGGCGCCGGTCGACGAGGACAGGAACCCCGGTGGTGTGAACGCCCGACGTCACGGCCGTGCCGGGCGCCGAGGAGCCGCGGATGCACGAGCTGGCGATCATCCAGAACGTCGTGGACACGATCGTGGAACGGATCGGGGCGGCGCGGGCCACGGCGGTTCACCTGGTCATCGGGCAGGTGTCCGGCGTCGTGCCCGGCTCCGTCCGGTTCTGTTTCGACCTGGTGGCAGCGGGCACGCCGGTCGAAGGCGCTCGCCTGGAGATCGACGAACCGCCGGGCCGTGCCCGTTGCCGGCGGTGCGGCGTCACGTTCGAGGCCGACGACCTCCTGCTCCTGGTGCTCTGCCCGTGCGGCAGCGCCGACGTCGAGGTGGTCGGTGGCGACGAGCTGATGATCGAGGCGGTCGAGGTGACACCCGTGCCGAGCGGCGGAGGTGATGTGGGATGTGTGGAACCTGCGGGTGTGACGACGCCGCGCCGCCGCCCCGACTAACCTCCTTCACCTCCGTCGACCCTGTTGGCCCGGTCGGCCCGGTCCTCGTCAGTCCCGGCCCGGCGCATGACGGCCACGCGCATGACGGGGGGACCTCGTCGCGCACCGTGGTCGTCGAGGAGCGGGTGCTGGCCAGGAACGACATGCTCGCCGAGGCGAACCGCCGCCGCCTGCTCGCTCGTGACGTGCTGGCGATCAACCTGATGAGCTCGCCGGGATCGGGCAAGACGACGCTGCTGGAGCGGACCGTCCGCGAGTTCGGCGTGAGCGTGCCGATCGCGGTGGTTGAAGGTGATCAGGAGAGCATCCGGGACGCCGAGCGCATCCGGTCCACGGGGGCTCCCGTCGTCCAGATCAACACTGATGGAGATTGAGCCGTTGGACGATCGCGGCAACCTGGCGGGCCGCGACGTTGGGCGCGGCGGTGCGGGTCGGGTGGTTCGCCGGCGGTGGCCGGTCTCGGCGACGGTCCGGGTGTCCGTGACGCGGGCCGCGGCTCCCTTCCGGCTGTACCGGCTGCGCCTGGCCGTCGAGAACACGGTGGCGGACGTCCCCGTCGGCGCCGCGCGACCGATGGCGCTGTGCCGATCGATGATCGCGACACACAGCCTCCTGGGTGTGCGCGGGGGACGGTTCCTCTCGCTGCTCGATCCGCCGACCTGGGCCGCCGGGGCGACACGGGGGTGCGAGAACATCCACACCTTTCCCGTTCTCGCCGGTGCCGACGGAGCGCCGGATGTGATGCTATCCTCGCCGATTATCCTGTACGATCATCCCCGGATCGCCCCCGAGAGCCCGGGTGACCTCTTCGACGCCACCGAGATCGATGAAATCCTCTCGCTGCGCACGCTGGCTCTGACCGACGACGAGAAACACGAGGCCCGGGCGACCGATCGCCGCGCCGCGGAGATCATCGACCGGGTCGACGGCATCCCGCGGGACACCCTCGCCCGCCTGCATGGTGCCGTCCGGTCGCTGCGACCGATTCCGTCGTCCGGGGCCGCACCGGCCGGCGTACCGGTCGCCGCCGCGACCACGCGATGGTGGGAGCCGGAGGCGGACCGGTCGGTCCGTCCGGACAGCGACAGTGTTTCCCTGGACGGCGTGATGATCGCCAAGGGCAGTCGGGTCCGGCTGCATCCCCGTAGCCGTGAAAGTGGCCGTGGAAGCGACGCGCACGACATGTTTTTCATGGGGCGAGAGGCCCGGGTTCAGGCCGTCTTTCTGGACGTCGACGGCGCCTGGCACGTCGCGGTGTCCCTGGACGACGACCCGGCCGCCGATCTGCACCGGTGGTACGGCCGTCATTACTACTTTGCACCCGAGGAGCTGGCACCGCTCACCGACGGACCGGGTGCGTCATGAGCGGGCCGGCGCCCACCCGCGCGGGTCCGTCTGCGGGTCCGTCCGCGGGCCCACCGCGCGTCCTCGTGGCCGGGATCGGCAACCTGTTCCTCGGCGACGACGGATTCGGGGTGGAGGTCGTGCGCCGCATCGACCCGGCGGACCTGCCGGCCGGGGTGGACGTCGTCGACTACGGGATCCGCGGCGTGCATCTCGCCTATGAGCTCCTCGACGGCCGGTACGACGTGGTGATCCTCGTCGACGCGGTCTCGTCGACCGATCCACCGGGGACTCTCACGGTGCTCCGGCCCGAACTTGACGGGGCCGGCGTGGACGACATCCCCGTCGACGAGATCCCCGTCATGGACGCCCATGGCATGTCTCCCGACGTGGTCCTGCGGTTGCTGCGGGGCCTCGGTGGCGATGTCGGCCGAGTGCTGGTCGTCGGCTGCCGACCCGCCGTCGTCGAGGAGCGGATGGGACTGTCCCGCGCCGCGGGGATGGCCGTCGACGACGCGGTGCGGCTCATCGCGCAGATCATCCGAGACCCCGGCCCGTGGGATCCATCCCCAGCATCCGCCAGTAGGAGGGAGAGGCCAAGATGACGGCCACGAACCCGCAGTCCGTGACTCCGCAGCCCGGGAGCCCGCGACGCGGCGGTTTCGACGAGGTGCACATCCTCTGGATCTCCGAGGGGATGAGCTGCGACGGCGACACGGTGTCGGTGACCGCGGCCTCCCAGCCGGCGATCGAGGATGTCGTCACCGGGCTCGTGCCGGGATTGCCGACGGTCCATCTGCACAACAAGGTGCTGTCGCCGACCGTCGGCGGGGAGGAGTTCCTGGCCCCGTACCGAGCCGCGGCCCGCGGTGACATCGAGCCGTTCATCCTCGTCATCGAGGGCTCGATTCCGAACGAGAACATCCACGGCGACGGGTACTGGACGTCGTTCGGGAACGATCCGGACACCGGCCAGCCGCTGACCCTGAACTGGTGGATCGACCGGCTGGCCCCCAGGGCGTGGGCGGTCGTCGCGATCGGCACCTGCGCCGCGTACGGCGGGATCCACGCGATGGCCGGCAACCTGACCGGGTCGATGGGCCTTGCCGACTACCTGGGCCATGACTTCACCTCCGCCGGCAACCTGCCGATCGTCAACGTCCCCGGCTGCCCGGTCCAACCGGACGACTTCATGGAGACGCTGACCTGGGTGCTTTACCACGCGGCGGGCGCGGCACCACCGCCACCGCTGGACGACCAGCTCCGACCCCAGTGGATTTTCGGCCGGACCGTGCACGAGGGCTGTGACCGGGCGGGCTACTACGAGCAGGCCAATTTCGCGAAGGACTACAACTCGCCGAAGTGCCAGGTGAAGATCGGCTGTTGGGGTCCGGTGGTGAACTGCAACGTGCCCAAGCGCGGATGGATGGGCGGGCTGGGCGGCTGCCCGAACGTGGGCGGCATCTGCATCGCCTGCACGATGCCGGGATTCCCGGACAAGTTCATGCCGTTCATGGACATGCCTCCGGGAGCGAGCCTGTCCTCGCTCGCGATCAAACCTTACGGGTCGTTTATCCGCAGGCTGCGTGGCATCACCAATGCGACGGCGAACACCGAGCCGAAGTGGCGGCACAACCGGGAGCTGCTGACCACCGGCTACGACCCGCGTTACCGCCCCTA
>NZ_CDWRCL010000067.1:0-7749 GCF_977927575.1 Frankia sp. CcCS3 | reverse complement strand
CGACTCCCTAGGACCGGGCCTAGGGCCGGGCCCAGCGATGCCGAAGGGGTTGTGCGATGACGACGACCAGGCAGTCGAGAACCAGGGAGAAGCCCGCCCACATCGTGGAGATGGCGTGGGATCCGATCACGCGCATCATCGGCAATCTCGGGATCTACACGAAGATCGATTTTGCCAATCAGCGGGTCACCGAGTGTCACAGAACCTCGTCGCTGTTCCGCGGTTATTCGGTGTTCATGAAGGGCAAGGACCCGCGGGACGCGGGTTTCATCACCAGCCGCATCTGCGGCATCTGCGGGAACAACCACACCACCTGCTCGGTCTACGCCCAGAACATGGCGTACGGCATCGCGAACCCGCCGATGGCGGAATGGATCATTAGGGGACGTAATGAAGTAACAAATACGTGATCGAGAGCATCATCGCAGGTCACAGGCCTGTGGAGGGTTCGAAACGCGCAAGTTATTTCATTTCGACTCCTTAATCTCGGAGAGGCCGCCGAGTACCTGTTCGACCACAAGATCTTCCAGGACAACCTGGTATTCGTGGACTTCTGCGAGGCGATGGTCAAGCAGACCAACCCCGGCGTGCTGGCCCGGGCAGAGGCCACTGCCGCACCGAACGCGGCCGTGCACGGCATGCGGACTATCGCTGACATCATGCGCTCGTTCAACCCGTTCGAGGGAGAGATCTACCGGGAGGCCCTCAAGGTCAGCCGGATCACCCGCGAGATGTTCGGCCTGATGGAGGGCAGGCACGTGCACCCCTCCACGCTGTATCCGGGTGGGGTCGGCACGATGCCGGAACCGACGGTGTTCACCGACTACCTCAGCCGGCTGATGGAGATCCTCGATTTCGTCAAGAAGGCCGTCGCGCTGAACGACGACCTGTTCGACTTCTGGTACGAGGCGCTGCCCGGTTACGAGGAGGTCGGCCGCCGCCGGGTGTTGCTGGGCTGCTGGGGCGCGTTCCAGGATCCGAACGTCGTGGACTACCGGTACGAGAACATGACTACCTGGGGCCGGGCGATGCACGTGACACCCGGGATCGTCGTCGATGGCGATCTGCTGACCACCGACCTGGTGGAGATCAATCTGGGTATCCGGATCCTGCTGGGCAGTTCCTTCTACCAGGACTGGGTGAACGAGGAGCCGTTCGTCACCCGGGATCCGCTCGGAAATCCGGTCGACATGCGCCATCCGTGGAACCAGACGACGCTGCCGGTGCCGCAGAAGCGGGACTTCGGGGAGAAGTACAGCTGGGTGATGAGCCCGCGGTGGCTCGACGCCCGCAGCGGCGAGCATCTCGCCCTGGATACCGGGGGAGGGCCCTTCGCCCGGCTTTACACCACGGCACTCGCCGGACTGGTTAACACCCCCTACGTCACCGCGACCGGGGGCGCGGTGAACATCTCGCTGCCGCGCAGCCGCACGCTGCCCGCCGTCGACCTGCAGTGGAAGCCGCCGGCCTGGTCGAACGCGATCGAGCGGGACCGGGCCCGCGTCTACTTCGTCGCCTACGCGGCGGCGATGGCGCTGTACTTCCTCGAGCAGGGCATGGATCGGGTGCGCTCGGGTGACACTCGGGTGTTCTGCGACTTCGACGTGCCGGACGAGACGATCGGTTGCGGTTTCCACGAGGCGGTGCGCGGCGTGCTGTCGCACCACATGGTGGTGCGCGACGGCAAGATCGCCAATTATCACCCCTACCCGCCGACGCCGTGGAACGGCAGCCCCCGCGACTTCTTCGGGACCCCGGGCCCCTACGAGGACGCGGTCCAGAACATGCCGATCTTCGAGGAGAACGGTCCGGGGGGTTCAAGGGCGTCGACGTTATGCGGACGGTGCGCAGCTTCGACCCCTGCCTGCCCTGCGGGGTGCACATGTATCTTGGTCGGGGCCGCACTCTGCGCACGGTGCACTCGCCGATGTTCGGGGCCAGCCATGGTTGATCCGGACGGCGCGGGTGGGCACCGGCTCGACGATCTCGCCGTGCGGGGCCGGCTCGCCCACCTCGACGAGGTGCTGGCGCAGGTGGAGCGCATCCCGGGGCCGAGTGGCGAGCTGGCGATCGATGCGGTGGCGACACTCGCGGCGGTGTACGGCGAGGCGCTGGCCCGAGCCGTCGGATACGCGTCGGGGGCCCCGGAGGTGCTCGCCGCGTTCACCGGCGACGAGCTGCTCGACCATCTGCTCGTCCTGCACGACGTCCATCCCGAGCCGGTCGGGGCCCGGGTCGCGCGGGCGATCGAACAGCTTCGGCCCGGGATCCGGGACCGAGGTGGGGAGATCGAGCTGAGTGGGATCGAACGGGGGGTGGCCGAGGTCCGGCTGACCCTCGGCGGGTGTGGCTCGACCTCGGCGGGGATCACCGAGGCGGTTCGCCAGGCCGTGCTCGCCGTCGCGCCGGAGCTGTCCGACGTCCGGCGCCTGCCCGCGCCGGGCGCACCCGAGCCGGACCGCCTTCGTTCCCCTCGACACCGTGCTCGCCCGGCCCGTCGCTGACGGGGTGGGCCCATGACGTCCCCGATATCCCCGACGTCCCCGATATCCCCGACGGCCGACGGCGCGTTGCGGCGGCTCGTGCACGCCGCGACCGGCCGCGCCGGCGCGGCCGAGGCCCGCTGCGACATGTGCCGGACCGCCGTGCCGGCGGAGCATCGGCACATCCTCGACGAACAACGCGACGAGCTGCTCTGCGCCTGCCAGGCGTGCGCGCTGCTGTTCGACCGGGAGGCTGCCGGGCGTGGGCACTTCCGGCTTGTTCCCCGGCGACGGCTGCGGCTTCCCGCACTCGACGCGGACGAGCTGGGTACCCCGGTGGGGCTGGCGTTCTTCGTCGTCGGGACCGACGGCTCGGTCAGCGCCCGCTATCCCAGCCCGATGGGCGCCACCCGCTGGGACGTCGAGCCCGGCACGTGGCGCGGCATCGTGCGGCGCTGCCCGGCGCTGGGTGACCTGACACCGCTGGTCGAGGCACTGCTGACGAACACCGCCCACGGCCGCCACGAGCACTGGATCGTTCCCGTCGACGACTGTCACCGGCTCGTGGCGGTCATCCGGCGGGAGTGGAGGGGCCTGTCCGGAGGCAGGCGCGTGCGGCCGGCGATCGACGGGTTCTTCGCCGATCTCGGCCGCCGGCCCGCAAGCCCGGTGCGGGCCGGGGTCCGGGAGCCCGTTGCGCCCGCACGGCCGGTCCATCTCACGGGCCAGGGCCGCGCGGGCCCCGCGGGGCGGGGCTGAGAGGAAAGAGAGGGAGGGGAGGACGAGATGGCCGAGATCCGAGTCGGTAAGCCCGACGTCGCGCCGGACGCCACCGCGCACGTCAAGGGGGTAGCGCAGGGCAACGCGACCGGTTCGTACCGATGGCAGGCGGGGCACCACGCCGATGGCAGCGCCGACGCACGGCGCTCCACCGGCGTCCGGCCGAAGAGGCGCAATCCCGTCGCACCGAGGAGCATGCCCAACCTGCCGCCGGGGTAGCGCCCAGCGGGCGGCGCACCACCCGAAGCCCGCGGATACCCATGAGAAAGCGGTACCGAGGAGGTGGAGCATGAGTAGTCGCAAGCTGGTGCTGGCGACCGTCGGCGTGGCCGGTGCCGTCGGCCTGTTCTGGAGGGAGTATCCGGCCCTCGTCCGATACATCAGGATCGAGAAGATGTGATGGCGGACGGCACGGCGGGCCGCATGACCCGGCCGGCGCTCTCGGTGGGCGGGGCCGGTGAACCGAGTCGGGAGGCCGGCCCGGGCGGCCGGGCCCGGCGACGGTTCGTCGTCCAGGGGCTGGTCCAGGGGGTCGGCTTCCGGCCGTTCGTCCACGCCGCCGCGACGGAGCTGGCTCTGACCGGCTGGGTGCGCAACGACACCGGCGGCGTGGTCACGGAGGTCGAGGGAACCCCCGGCGCGGTCGAGGACTTCGCCCGCCGGCTTCGCTGCGACGTGCCGCCGCTGGCCATGGTCGAGCGGGTCGTGACCACGGAGCTTCCGCCCTGTGGCGGATCCGGCTTCGCGATCGCCCGGTCCCGGCCGGCCGCGGGCGGGCGTACGGCGGCGGCCCCCGACGTGGCGACATGCCCGGACTGCCTGCGGGAACTGGCCGACCCCGCGGACCGGCGCTACCGGCATCCGTTCATCACGTGCACCAACTGCGGACCCAGGTTCACGATCATCACCGACCTTCCCTACGACCGGCCGGCAACGACGATGGCCCGGTTCGCCATGTGCCCCGTGTGTGAGCGGGAGTACTCCGATCCGGCCGACCGGCGTTTCCATGCCCAGCCGATCGCCTGCCCGGCGTGCGGACCGCGCCTGGAGTTCGTGTCGCCGTCGGGCGCGCCGCGGACCGGCGAGGACGCGCTCGCTGCGGCGCGGCGGCTGCTCGCCGACGGTGGCGTCCTGGCGGTGAAGGGGGTGGGCGGCTACCACATCGCCTGCGTCGCCACCGACCCGACGGCGGTGACGACCCTGCGACGCCGCAAACGGCGCGGCGGCAAGCCGTTCGCCGTCATGGTCCACGACCTGGCTGCGGCCCGGGGCCTGGCGCATGTCGACGAGCGGGAGGCGGCCCTGCTCACCGACCCCGCTCGGCCCATCGTGCTGGTGCGCCGTCGCCGCGACGGCCGTCCCGCGCTCGCCGACTCCGTTGCCCCGGACAACCCCGATCTCGGTCTGCTGCTGCCCTACACGCCGGTGCACCATCTGCTGCTCGGCCTGCCAGGCGAGCCCGGGCCCGTCCATCGAACCGTCGGCACCGCCGGATGGCCGCCGTTGGTGATGACCTCCGGGAACCTCGGCGGCGAGCCGATCGCGGCCGGCGACGCCGACGCTCTGCGCCGGCTCGCCCCGCTCGTCGATGGCTGGCTGCGCCACGACCGTCCGATCCGGGTGCCCTACGACGACTCCGTTGTCCGGGTGGTCGACGGTGCCCCGTCGCCGGTACGCCGCTCGCGTGGCTACGCGCCGCTGCCGGTGCCGCTGCCGTTCGAGGTGCCCCCGACGCTGGCCGTCGGGGCCGACCTCAAGAACACCTGCGGCCTGGGCTCGGGCCGGTCGGCCTGGCTCAGCGGGCACATCGGGGACATGGACGACTTGGCCACCATGCGCGCCCTCGATGCCGCCGAGCGGCACCTCGAGCACCTGACCGGCGTCACCCCCCCGCCAGCTCGTCACCGACGCGCACCCGGGCTACCGGTCGCGCCAGTGGGCGGTGCGGCACGCCGCCGGCCGACCGGTACGGACCGTGCAGCACCACCATGCCCATGTGGCCGCGCTGATGGCCGAGCACGGCCTCGACGGCACCCGGTCGGTGGTGGGATTCGCCTTTGACGGGACCGGCTACGGCCCCGACCGGGCCGTGTGGGGCGGCGAAGTGCTGATCGCCGACTACCACGGGTTCCGGCGCTTCGCCCACCTGGGCTATGTGCCGCTTGCCGGTGGGGACGCCGCGGTTCGGCGGCCCTGCCGGATGGCGCTTGCCCATCTGCACGCCGCCGGAGTCCGCTGGGATCCCACCCTGCCGCCGGTCGTCGCCTGCCCGCAGCCGGAGCGGCGGGCGCTGACCCACCAGCTGGCCAGCGGGCTGGGCTGCGTGCCGACCTCCAGCATGGGGCGGCTCTTCGACGCGGTCAGCTCGCTGCTCGGCATCCGTCACGAGGTCGACTTCGAGGCGCAGGCGGCGATCGAGCTGGAGGCCCGGGCGCGGGCCGCGACCGGCGGCGGCGCGGACGACCGCGAACGCCACGCGTTCGCCTTGCGCGGGCAGGGGCCGGGCAGGCCGCTGATTATCGACCCGGCGCCGGTCATCCGGGCGATGGTGAGGGATCTGTCGGCCGGGCTCGCCGTGGAGACCGCCGCGGCCCGTTTCCATACAGCCGTCGTGGCGATGATCGTGGACCTCGCCCGGCGAGCACGCGTAGAGGTGGGCCTTGACCTGGTCGGACTCACCGGCGGGGTCTTCCAGAACGCCGTTCTGGCGACGGCTGCATCCAGGGCACTGCGTGCGGGGGGCTTCACGGTGCTGCGGCATGCGCGGGTACCTCCGAATGACGGGGGGATCGCTCTCGGTCAGCTGCTCGTCGCCGCAGCGCGGGAAAAGGCGCGGGAAAAGGGGTGAGGAACAGGTGTGTCTCGCGGTTCCAGGACGGGTGGTGGGGATCGAGGAACGCCACGGGGCCCGGACGGCCGAGGTCGATTTCGGAGGTGTGCGCAAGGACGTCTGCCTGCAGTACCTGCCCGAGATCACGGTCGGCGAGTACGTGATCGTGCATGTGGGGTTCGCGATCCAACGGCTGGACGAACGGTCGGCGTTGGCGTCGCTGGCCACCTTCGCGCGGATGGGACTCCTGACCGAGGAGTTGGGTGACGGTGCGGACGGTGTGAGTGCCACGGCCCGCGGGGCCGGCGAGGAGGAGGGGATGACGCGGTGAGGTATCTGGAGGAGTTCCGGGATCCGGAGCTGGCCGGTCGGCTGCTGGAACAGATCCACGCGACGACGACCCGCCCATGGTCGATCATGGAGGTCTGCGGTGGGCAGACCCACTCGCTCATCCGGCACGGTATCGATCAGCTTCTGCCCGAGGGCATCGAGATGATCCACGGTCCCGGCTGCCCGGTGTGCGTGACCCCGCTCGAGATCATCGACAGGGCTCTGGAGATCGCCGCGCGGCCGGGCGTCATCTTCTGCTCCTTCGGCGACATGCTGCGGGTACCGGGGAGCGATCGGGACCTCTTCCGGGTGAAGAGCGCGGGTGCCGACGTCCGGGTGGTCTACTCCCCGCTGGACGCCCTGACGATCGCCCAGCGCAACCCCGATCGGGAGGTCGTGTTCTTCGGGATCGGATTCGAGACCACTGCGCCGGCCAACGCGATGACGGTTTTCCAGGCGAAACGGCTCGGCTTGGGCAACTTCTCCCTGCTGGTGTCGCATGTGCTGGTACCGTCGGCGATCGCTGCGATCATGGAGTCGCCGAGCTGCCGCGTCCAGGGGTTCCTGGCCGCTGGTCACGTCTGCAGCGTGATGGGCACCGGCGAGTACCCGGCTCTGGCGCGGCGTTACGGCGTGCCGATCGTGGTCACCGGCTTCGAACCACTCGACCTCCTCGAGGGCATCCGGCGCACCGTGGTGCAGCTGGAGGCCGGCCGACACGAGGTGGAGAACGCCTATCCCCGGGCGGTTCCGGTCGCCGGCAACCCGGCCGCCATCGCGATGCTGCGGGACGTTTTCGAGATGGCCGACCGGGCCTGGCGGGGCATCGGTGTCATCCCGGGCAGCGGCTGGCGCCTGTCGCCAGCCTACCGCGACTTCGACGCGGAGCTGCGGTTCGCCGTGGCGGATGTCCACACGGCCGAGTCTTCGGCGTGCCGATCGGGCGAGGTTCTCCAAGGCCTGATCAAGCCGCATGAGTGCGTGGCCTTCGGACGGCAGTGCACGCCGCGGACCCCGCTCGGCGCGACCATGGTGTCCTCCGAAGGGGCCTGTGCCGCCTACTACCTCTACCGCCGGATGAGCACCTCTCCGGCGGTTGCGCAGGCCTCGCCGGAAGCGGGACGTGCGCTGGAGGTGGGACATGGTGGATGAGGCCGTGACGGCGGTGGATCCGGCCGCGTGGACCTGTCCTGTGCCGTTGGTGGAGTGCCCCACGATCGTGATGGGGCATGGCGGCGGAGGCGCGATGTCGGCCGAGCTCGTCGAGCATCTCTTCCTGCCGGCCTTCGGAGTCGCCGGCGCGGGCGGTCCGGAGGACCTGGGGGA
>NZ_CDWRCL010000066.1:0-17005 GCF_977927575.1 Frankia sp. CcCS3 | reverse complement strand
GACGAGGGCGGCCTGCGCGGCGGCGGCGCGCAGGCCGGCGGCGCGCAGGCCCGGCGTAGCCGTGCCGCCGGCCGATGGTCGGCGGGTCATGGCGGCGCCGGAGTCCACCGGAGTGCCGTCCATGCCCAGCAGCACCGCACCCACCGTCGACAGGTCCACGGACGCCCTCTCCGCGACCACCCTCCCCCAATATGCCCGCTACACGAGGATGACATGAGGATAAGGTGCTTATGGGGTAGTGACGGTTAAAACCGACCGGGGTCAGTCGCGGGCGGCGAGGCGGATGGCGGCGGGCACGACGGCCCACAGCACGACCAGCACGACGAATGTGCAGGCCCCGGCGATCCAGCCGGCCGGCGCCCCCTTGACCACGTCGAAGATGAGCAGGACGACCCCGGAGACGGCCACGGCGAACAATGCCAGGCCCACCTGGGCGAGCCGGTTCGCCACCCGGATCAGCGTCTCCTTCTCCTTGCGCCGGAAGACCGCGCGGTGCAGGCTCACCGGCATGATGAGCAGCCCGGTGGCGCTGACCGTCAGCAGCACGATCACGAGATAGAGCGACTTCTGCTCGTTGCTCAACGTCGTGAACCGCTGCTGGAACGGGATGGCGAGCAGGAAGGCGGTCAGCAGCTGCACGCCCGTCTGGACGACGCGCAGCTCCTGCAGCAGATCTCCCCAGTTGCGGTACCGGCGTTGCGCCGGGGTCTCCGAAGGGTCCGGCCCGCCGTTCGAGGAGTTCCCCCGGGCGGTGGAGATCCTCGCCGTCACCCCGCCGTCGTCGTCTGCCGCCGAGCGTCGCGCAGCCGGTCGACGAGGGACACCGCCGGCCCGAATACCCGCTGAGCGGTGGGGGATCCCGCGACCGAGGGGTGCGGATGGGTGGGGGCGATCGCCTGAATGGCCCGCAGTCTGCGGCCCAGGCGCACGAGTTCGGACTCGGGACGGACCTGGCGCAGCGCCTCGAACTCCTCCCGCTCCTCGCGCTCGGCGTGTTCCACCACCGTGTGCTCGAACGCGGCGAGCTTGGCCTCGAACTCGACGCTGCTCGCGTCCATCCGATCGAGGCCGGCGAGGTCCCGACTCGCCGCCTTCTCCTCGCGGTTGCGGGCATCGGTCACCTCGGGCCCCACCACCTGCCGGCTGATCGGGCGCAGCACCACCTCCTCGCCGGTCTCGTGGGCCGCGAGCAGCGCCCGCAGCTTGTCGAACGTCTCCTGGCGGCGTTGGCCCGTTGACGTCCTGACCTTCCCGAACAGCTCGCGGATCTCGGCATGCTGCGCGAGCAGGATCCCGACCACATCGTCCTCGGGGAGCTGACTCGCCCGGGTTCGTTCCCTCGTGGCCTTGCTGACCGTCATCGCACTCTCCTCATCGCGGACCGCGCACCGGACCGTGTCCCTGCTGGCCTGCCCGCTTGGCGGGAACAGGAACCTGGTCCGAGCGGGGGGATGCGCCGGATCGGGATGGCCAAGCCCAGGGATGGGCCCCAGGATCAGGAGGTTCGTCGGAATCAGGAGGTTCGTCGGCGCCGGGCGGGTCTACCGGCGTTTGAACATCCAGGCGGCAGCCAGCGCTACGCCGACCACGATCCCGACGAGCAGCGCCCCGCCGAACACGAAGAAACCGACCGTCCTGATCAGGGCGACCGCGATCGGCATCGCTGCGGCCAGCAGGAACACGCCGCGGGTGCGCACCGGCGTGTTCACCATGGCGAAGATCTTGCGCGGGCCCGTCACCCGGTTGACGTTCAGCTCGTCGGACACCGACGGCATGAGCCGGATCGTCGTCCACGTCAGCAGGACGAAGGCGATCGACAGCCCGAGGGCGTAGAGGAGCCCCACGCCGCGGCCGAAGGCGTCGAACGCCGCACCGGCACCGATCACAGTGATCATCAGCGGGACGTACCAGGAGGTGGTGCGGTCCTGCCGGGCCTGACCGGCGAGCCAGCGCGCCTGGGCGAACCGCTCGCCGCGCCGACCGGAACCGCCGTAATACTGATCTGCCATAGTCGCTCGACACTCCCCTCCCACGGCCGGCGCCGCGGTGCCCCCGTACCTCACGGGGACATCACGCCCCAGTCTCCCCATCCTCCCCCAAGACGAGGGAAAGCCGAGCCGTTTCGGGAGGATCACCTGCCCGCCGCGCCGTCACCGCTGGGCCGCAGGCCGCGCTCGGCGGGCCGCGAGAGCCGGCACCGCAGGTGGCACGGCAGTTGGCGCGGCAGGCGACCCGCCGTCCACCCGCTCGGTACGTGCCCGATCGGGCATCCCCGCCCGGGGTCTTCGATCTCGGCCCACGGCCCGAGAACTCGCGACCCGAGGGAAAGGGACTCGCACCGGGTCGAAGATCTGCCGCGGTGGAGTCACCACACGCCGCACTAATTACCACAGGTCGTACTGCCGGGCGTGCGGATGACCGCGACCGCGCACTGGGCGTGTGTCACACACTGTGAACTGGTGGAACCCAGCAGCAACTCGGCGAAGCCGCCGCGGCCCCGGGCTCCGATGACCAGGAGCTGCGCCCCCGCTGCGGCCCGCAGGAGGCTGGACGCGGCCGCTCCGCGGATCAGGTCCGTGCGCACATCGAGATCACCCGACTCGGGCAGACCCGCGCGCACCGCCTCGTCCAGCACGGCCCGCGCGGCCCCCTCGAGGGCGGCGTCGACGAGGGCCGTTCCGCCGGGTCCCGTCGCATCGAGCACCGGGTCCCCGAGCGCCGCATCGGCGGGTCCCGAGTCACCGAATCCTGGATGATCATCGAGTGCCGTGCCCCCCGGTGCCGTGCCCCGAAATCCACGGCCGACGAATCCCGAGGCGAGGCCCGTTCCACCCGGGTCCGTCCGGATGAATCCGGTCCCGCCCGGATCCGCGTCGCCGGGCCCCGCACCAGCCGGCCCGGCACGGACGGCCCCGGCGCCCGCCGTGGGCACTGCGCCGACGAACCTGGCACCGCAGAGTCCCAGCCGGACAACGAACTCCGGTGGCAGCGGCGTCCAGGCGTGCAGGATGCGCAGCGACGCCCGGCGCAGCGCCGCCTCCTGGGCGGCCCACCGCAGCGCGGCCAACGAGCAGGCGGACCCGTCCACCCCGACGACGACGGGCCCGCTCTCGGCCGGCGCCGCCGACCTGCCGTGGACCACGACCACCGGCACCGACGCCCCGTACACGCACGCCATGCTGACCGAACCGGCCGGCAGGCGGCGCGGCCGGTCACGGCCGCGGGCACCGAGGACGAGCATGGCCGCGCCCTCCGACTCGGTCAGTATCGTGTCCACCGGGTTCCCGTACACGGTCCGCTCGACGATCCAGGCGTCGGGCTGGGCCTCGCGGACCCGGTCGACGACGTCGTGCAGCATCCACTGGGCCGTCCACCGGGGATGCTCCGGTGAGGTGGCAGGCGGCGGCTTCACCCGCGTGCAGAACGGGCCGGCCGCAGCCCAGACGAGAACGGCACGCACCCGCGCGCTACAGCGGCGCCCCGCGCGCACGGCCCACCGCAGCGCGCGCTCGGCATCTGTCGACCCGTCGATCCCGACCACGATGTCCGCCACGCGGCACCGCCTCCCCTCCGAGCATCCTCGCTCGCCGAGCAGGCATCCGTCCCGATCCCGCATCTACTACAACACGAAGAGCCAACGGGCGCGACGGGAGACAGACGGGAGACAGGGGATGGATCTCCCGGCAGTGGCGGAGGTTGGTCACGAACAGGTCAATATCGGTCACGAACAAGTCGATATCGTGCACGAACAAGCCGATATCGGTTACAAAGAGCCCAATATCGATCACGAAACGGTAACAGATATCGGTGCCGACCAGGGTGTGCGCGGAAAACCCGAGGGAACACCAGGAGAGGAGGTGGTACGGATGTCGGTCCGCCCGGCCCCCGCCTCGGCGCTCGGGCCGAAGGCCGAGGTTCCCGAGCCGGCGACGGCGCTGGTGGAGCTGCTGGGGATACTGCGCCGCCATCTGGGCATGGATCTTGCCTGGCTCGGCCGCATCGAGACGGACGTCCTCGTTGTGCAGGTCATCAACGGGGACGGCGCGTCGTTCCAGCTGGCCCCGGGCTCCACCGTTCGGCGCGAGAGCGCCCTGTTCGGACGCGTCCTGTCCGGTGAGTTTCCCACCGTCATCCCGGACACCCACGCCGATCCGCGCATCCTGCGACTGCCCGTCGTCGACGAGCTTGACGTGGGGGCCTACGCCGCGGTGCCGGTCATCGACAGCGACGGCCTCGTCTACGGCCTGGTCGGCTGTCTCGGGCACGGGCCTCATCCGCACCTGCGGCCGCGCGACGGCCGGTTCCTGCGGATGATCGCGGAGATCCTCGGCGATTCCGTGACCGACCTGCACCGGATGTGGGAGGTCCGCAGCCGCGTCTGGCGCGACGTCAGCCATGTGATCGACGGCGGGGGGCCCGCGCTCGCCTTCCAGCCGGTGCTCGACCTCGAACACGGAAAGATCATCGGAGTGGAGGCGCTGTCCCGGTTCTCGGACTACGCCCGCAGCCCGTCACAGTGGTTCACCGCGGCAGGCTCCGTCGGCCTCAACGTCGATCTCGAACTCGCCGCGGTCCGACGCGCGCTCGCCGTGCTGCCCCGGCTGCCGACACACATGATCCTCGCGGTTAACGTCTCGGCGCCGACCCTCTCGGCCGGCCTGGTGGAGATGATCATGGGCGAGGACGCCGAACGTATCCTCGTGGAGATCACCGAGCACGAACGGATCGGCGACACTCCGGCGATCAACCGCGACATCGAGCACCTGCGCCGGCTCGGCGTCCGCATTGCCGCCGACGACGTGGGTACCGGCTATGCCGGGCTGGAACAGCTCGTCCGGCTGCGGCCGGAGATTATCAAGATGGACTGCTGCCTGACCCAGGGCATCGACACCGACCCGGCCCGGCGGGCCGTGGCCGCCGGGCTGGTGCACGTCGCCAAGGAGATCGGAGGCGGCGTGGTTGCCGAGGGCATCGAGACCGCGGCCGAGCTCCAGGCCACCCGGGAGACCGCGATCCCCTACGGCCAGGGCTTCTTTCTCGGCCCGCCCACCCCCGTCCTGCCCGAGGCCGTCAGGTAAGCCCGCCGTCAGGCAAGCCCGCCGTCAGGCAAGCCCGCGGCGCGCTCGGCCGCATCGGCGGCGGTCAACCATCGACAACGGGGCTCTCCCGGCGCATCCGGAACCAGACGACCTTCCCGTCGCCGGGGATGACGTCGGCGCCCCAGGTCTCAGCGAGCTCGGCCACCAAGTGCATGCCCCGCCCGCCAAGCGAGTCGGTGTCGACCTGCTGCACCTGCGGGAGGCGGCTGTCCGGATCCTGGACGCCGACCCACATCTGGTGGTCGGTCGTCCGGATCTCCAGAACCGGCTCACCGCGGCCGTGCACGACGGCGTTGGTGACCAGTTCGCTGGCGAGCAACACGACGATCTCGGCCAGCTCCGCCGCGAAGCCGGTGCCGGCGAGGCCCGCGGCCAACCGGACCCGGGCCTGCCGGGGCGCGATCGGGCTGAGCGGCAGCACGAACCTGTCCAACGGCTCGCCCGGCTCGCCTGACTCGCCGGGCAGCCCCGGTTCACCCGTCATGTGAAGGACATTTCCTGGCAATCATGCGGATAAACTCGGTGTCGGAGCTCAGCCCGTGACCTGCGCGAGCACCTCGTCCCAGTCCCGCAGGAAACGATCGAGACCGTACCGGGCCAGGGCCGCCCGCCGGGCCTTCTTCCCGTACGCCCGAGCGCGTTCCGGATCGGCGACGAAGCGGCGGACGGCGCCGGCGAGCACCGCCGGATCGGTGGAGAGGACCCCGGCGTCCCCCGGCACCGCCTCCACCGCCTCGGTGGTGGCCAGCGCGACGACGGGCATGCCCAAGGTGCATCGCCTCGAGCAGGGACAGCCCGAGCGAGGTCCACCGCGGCAGGTGCACGTACACCCGGCGGCGCGCGACGGCCTCGTGCAGGGCGGCCTGGGAGGCGTCCTCGAACACGGTGAGCCGCTCGGCGGGAAGGCCGGTGTGCGCCGGTAGGGCGCTGACCCCCAGGCCGAAGGCGTCGACCGGTGCCGCCGCGGCGAACAGCCCCAGCAGGTCGGTCCCGGTAACCCGGCCGCGGCGGACCGGTTCGTTCACGGCCACCGCGACGCGGGGCAGCTCACCGGTGTAGCGGTGGCCCGGGTCGACGATGCCGTGCTCGACGACCCGGGTGGGCGTGCTCCCGGCATCCCAGAACAGCCGGTTGAAGTGGGTGACGTGCACCAGGGTGAGGTCTGGCCGGTCGGCGAGGGGGTGCCGGGTCGTGGGCACGTCCCCCTTCGAGGTGTTGTGCTCGACGTAGACCGCAGGGAGGTCCCGCCCCGGGCGCCGGCCACCCAGCCAGCGTTCCGCCAGGTCCAGCTCGTGCGGCCGCTGCAGGACGACGTCCACGTCGGCCGGGCCGAGCTCGTCCGGCCCGACCTCCGTGACCGTGCCCGGCCACGGATAGGTGCGCGCGCGGCCCAGGCCGTCCGGGCCGCGATCCGGGGTGACCGGGACAAGATAGGAGTGATCGCCCTGGACGAATGACGTCGTCCACGATCCGTGCACGTGCCACAGCAGAATTCTCACGCCCGGTTCCCCGTTTCCTCGCAGCCCTCGCCGCTTCCTCGCGGTCCTCACCGTTCCCTCGCGGTTCTCACTGTTCCCTCGTGGCCATCGTCCGCTGTGCGCCGGATGCGCCCGACCAGAGCGATCGTCGACCGGTCCGCCACGTAGTCGACGATGCGGACCTCGCCGCCGAGCGCACGGACCAGCGGCGCCTCGGGCAACATCGACTCGGTATAGTCGCCGCCCTTGACGTACACGTCGGGCCGCAGGGAACGCAGCAGGTCGGTCGGGGTGTCGTCGTCGAAGACGACCACGTGCTCGACACCGGCGAGCGCGGTCAGCACCGCCAGCCGGTCGGCCAGCGCGTTGATCGGACGGTCCGGGCCCTTGAGCCGACGCACCCCGCTGTCGCTGTTGACCCCGACGACGAGCACGTCACCGAGCCGGCGGGCGGCGTCTAGGTAGGCCACATGACCGGCGTGGAGGACGTCGAAGCATCCGTTCGTGAAGACGATCCGCCGACCCTGCGCCCGGTGCGCCGCGACGACGTCCGCGAGACGCGCGGCGTCCAGGACGGCGCCCGTGCCGAGGTGGTGCAGCCGGGCGCGCAGGTCCGCCGCCGGGCAGATGCCGGTGCCGGCGGTCGAGACGGCCACGGACGCGGCGATCGAGGCGAGCCGGACGGCGTCACGCAGCCCGACGCCCGCCGCCCGGGCTAGGACCATGGCGGCGACGAACGTGTCACCGGCCCCCGAGGTGCGCTCGTCGGGCGCGTCGGCGGTGGCCGGCAGATGCCACGGCGGCTCATCGGGAGTAAGGACGACGACGCCGTCGCGGTCGAGGGTGACGGCCGCGGCCCGCGCCCCGCTGGCGGCGAGGATCTGTGCCGCGTGGTGCCGCACGGTCCCGACCCGGTCGTGCGCGAAGGAGCCTCGGACGGCCTCGGGCAGCAGCGCGACGACCTCATCCGCATTGGGCTTGACCAGGTCGGGGCGCACCGCCGCCCATCGGGTGAGGTCGTGGGCGTCGACGACGAGCCGCCGGCCCGCCGCCCGCACGGCTGCCGCCACCCGGCCGATCAGCTCGGGGGTAAACAACCCCGTGCCGTAATCGCAGGCCAGCACGGCACAGGCCGACGCGGCCCCGGCGGTGACGCGGGCCGCCACGGCGGCGGCGGTGGCCCGCCGGGGCGGGGTCTCGTCACCCGTGTCGCAGCGCAGGTGGAGATGGTTGCCGGAACAGATCCGCCGCTTGGCCACCGTGGTCCGCCCGGGTTCGACGACCACGGCGGACGTGCCGACGCCACCGGCGTCGAGCAGGTCCCGCAGCCGCCGGCCGTCGGGATCGTCCCCCACCATCCCGACCAGCCGGGTGCGCGCACCGAGGGCGGCCGCGGCGAGGACGGCGTTGCCGGCTCCCCCCCGGGGACTCCTCCCGCCCGGTCACAGAGACGACGGGTACGGGGCCCTCCCGGGACAACCCCCGCGGCGGTCCCCGCAGCCAGGAGTCGAGCATCGCGTCCCCGACCACGAGCAGGTGCAGCGCACCAAACCGATCCGGCAGCTCGGCGAGCGGCACGGGACGCGGCGAGGCCGGAGACGAGGCTAGAGACGAGGCCGGAGACGCGGGGGCGGCGGTCATCGGGCCATCCCCTCCCCGACCAGCGCGAGCGCGGCGGCGGTCACCTCGGCCGGCGGCAGATCCAGGCATTCGTGCCCGAACGGGCAGGTGAAGGCGCGGCAGGGCGTGCAGGGCGTCGCCCGGCGCAGCACCGCGACGCGCGCGGCGCATGGCCGGTACTCGCTCTCCCGTTCAGTGCCGGCGAACAGGGTGACGACGGGCGTGCGCACCGCGTCGGCGAGATGGGCACCGCCCGAGTTGTTGGTGACGACGACCGCCGCGCCGCGCAGGAGCGCGGCCAGCGCCGGGACGTCCAGGACCCCGGCGAGGCCCCGCCCCGCCGGGCCGGCAGCGGCGACGACCCGGTCGACCAGGGCGGTCTCGGCGCCCGTGCCGGCGGCGAGGACCCGCAGGCCCGCGCCCGCAAGCAGGCCGGCGACCCGGGCGAACCGGTCGGCGTCGTAGCGGCGGGCCGAACAGCTCGCCCCGGGCAGCAGCACCGCGTAAGGGCCGGGTTCCGTCAGCGGCCGGACCCTCGCGACGGCCTCGCCTGGCACGGCCAGCCGGGGGTGGGATGCCGGGGCGGGGATGCCGAAGCGGCGCAGCAGCAGCAGCGCCCGGTCGACCTGGTGGATACCGCCGGGCAGGTCGTCCACCCAGTGGGTGAGCAGCGACCCGCCGAACTCCCGCGAGGCGCCAACCCGGGTCGGGATCCCGGCGAGGGCGCAGACGAAGGCGGCCGGCCACGGCGACTGGGAGAACGAGGTGAACAGGACCGCGACGTCGTAGCGGCGCCGCGCCAGCGTCTCGACCAGCCGGGTCTGCTCGGCCGGGTCGACGGGTCGGCCGCCGGTGTCCTGCCAGCATACCAATGCCACGACCGCGTCATCGACGCAGTCAAGCAGGGGCAGCACGGCCGCCCCGCCGGGTGAGGTCAGCACGTCGAGGCGGGCCCCGGGCGCCGCGGCCCGCAGCGCCCGCAGCGCCCGCAGCGCCGGGGACAGCAGCACGACGTCCCCGAGATTGTCCGGACGGACCGCCAGGACGTGACGGGCGGCCGCGAGGTCCAGCGGACCCGCACGGCCCGCCGCCGGGTGGGACGCGACTTCGTTCACGGGAGGCTCCGGGACGGTCGGGAACGCTCGGGAACGGTCGAGACGGTCGGGGACGGCTTCTCCCCCGCCCCGTGCCCGGAGGGTGGGCAACAAAACTGCTACTCTCCGCGAGGAACGTTCTCTCCGTGAGAACCACGCCGGGCGAGAACCACGCCGATCGCCTCGGCCTCGAGAGCCCAGGGGGCTGCCCGGCAGGCGGTGACCGCTCCGGCGAGCGGGTACGGCCTTCTCCATGCCGCGAGCAGCCATCCCCCGGACAGCCATCCCCCGGATCGCCTTCGTCTGCGGCAACCTCGTCACCGCCGAGGACGGCGTCGCCGACTACACCATCCGGCTCGCCGAGACACTGCGCCACGACATCGATCCCGTCCTGATCACCTCGGGGCGGGTCGAGGGCGACCTCGGCCCCACCCGGGTGGTCACGCTGGAACGTGGGTGGGGTCCGGCCGGGATCGCCGCCACCGCGACGGCGCTGCGGCGCCTGCGGCCCGACCTCGTCCACCTCCAGTTCGCACCCTCGGCGTTCGGGTTCTCCCCGGCGGTCGGGCTGCTGCCCCCGCTGGCGGACCGGCGCGTCCCCTGGGTGACCACCCTGCACGAGTACGGCTGGTGGGCATGGCCGTCCTGGCTGCCGGCGGCCCTGTGGCGACGGCCGGAACGGCACGGCTGGTGGGACCGGGAGACCCTGACGCTCGTGCCCCACTCGCGCGCCCTGGTGGTGACCAATCCCGAGCACGCCGCCGCGGTACGCACCCGCTTCGGCCGCCAGGCGCAACTGGTCCCCGTCGCCGCGAACATCCCCCGGGCACGAAGCACCGCCCGCACCGCCAGTCTGTCCTCCGACGCCGGCCCATCCCCCGGCGCCGACCCATCCCCCGGCGTCAGCCCGGGACAGGCGGCCCGGTCCCGGCTACGCGGCCGGCTCGGCACCGGCCCCGACGCCGAGGTGGCAGTCTTCTTCGGCTTCGTCCACCCGGTGAAAGGCGTGCGGTATCTCCTCGAAGCCGTCGCCGAGCTGCACGCCGACCATCCCGACCTGCATCTCGCCGTCGTCGGCGGGTTCACCTCCCTGGCGCTGCCCGACGCCGAGGCGGCGGCCTTCCGCCGCGAGCTCGAAGGGCACGCCCGTGCCGTCGGCGTCGCGGACCGGGTGACGTTCACCGGACATCTGCCGGCCGAAGAGGTTTCGGACATCCTGGCCGGGGCGGACGTCTGCGTGCTGCCGTTCACCGCCGGGGTGACGACGAAGAGCGGGGCGCTGGCGGCCGCGCTGTCCCACGGCCTGCCGACAGTGGTAACGGTCGCGGACCCGCCGGATCCGGCCCTCGTCGACGGCCGGACGGCGATCGTGGCCAAACCCGTGCGGGACCCGGCCGCGCTGGCCCGTGGGCTGCGCCGGCTGCTGGGCAACCCGGCGCTGCGGGCGGCCGTGTCCGCTGGCGGCCGCGACCTCGTCGCCGACCGGTCCTGGCCGTCCGTCGGGGCCGCGCACGCCCGCCTCTACCGGTGTCTGATCGGTCCCCGATGACCGTCGACGATCCCCCTCCCCGCCCATCCAGATCCCGCCTATCCAGAGGGATAAAATGGACACAAAACCCTCTGGAAAGGCAAGGAAGCCGAGACCAAGGAACGTCGGTGGCCGGCGAGTGGACGGATCCGGCCCGGGCGGAGCCGCGCGAGATCCTCTTCGTCGAGCTGCTCGGCGGGTTCGGCGATCTGCTGATCGCCCTGCCAGCGATCCACGCACTGGCGAACAGCCATCCGAATGCCCGGATCCGCGTCCTCACCTTCGCGCCGGCCGGCGAGCTGCTGACCCACGACGACCGGATCACCGAGGTCGTGCAGGTGACCGATCACCGCGCACAGGCCGTCCGCGAGGCTGTCGTCCGCGCGGTAAGCCGGCCGCGGGCGGACCTGGTCGTGACGACGACCCGGCACAGCGGCGTGCCGGCCGCGATCGAGGCCGGGCGACCGCGGCATACCGGACGGCCGAGGCACGTCGTGACGGACCTCTGGCGGCGGCCGGACCCCGCCGAACCGATCGGGTCCCGGTTCGTCCGGCTCCTCACCGAAGACGGCTGGATCCGGCCCGGCCCCGGCCATCCGGACGGCGCCGACGCCCGTGGCCGTGGCGGTGGCCGTGGCCGTGGCCGTGGTAACGCCCATGGGCGGGTCGCGCTGACCGCGGCGGAGGTCGCCGAGGGTGAACGCATCCTCGGCGCACTCGACAGCACCACGCCCGACAGCACCACACCCGGCCGCCCGGCTCCGGTGCTGCTGGTACCCGACGCCGGAATGGCCGTCAAACGGTGGCCGGCACGGCGGTGGACCGATCTCGCCCGGCTGCTCGCGGCGCGCGGGCATCCGGTCCTGCAGCCACACGCGTCCGGGGCCGGGACGGCCGTGCCCAGGGTGCCCATAGCCTCCCCGCTGCCGCTGCGGGGGTTCGCGGGGCTGTGCGCGGCCGTCGGCGCGCGCGGCGGCGTCGTGGTCGGCGGGGATACCGGGCCGGTGCGCCTGGCCGCTGCCGTCGGCGCCCGCACGGTGGCGCTGTTCGGCCCGAGCCCGGCCGCCCGCTACGGCATCGCGGCGTCCCGGCAAGGCGGCGATCCGGGCGGGATGGACCTGCAGGGACTGCCAGACTGCCCGGTCCGACGACCGCTGTCCATCACCGAACAGGACTGCTGGTGGACGGCGCGATGCCCGCTCTCGGCCGACGGTCCGGCCTGCATGAGGGACCTCACGACCGCCGTCGTGGGCGAGGCGGTTTCGGCCCGAACGCCGGGCCGGGCATCGGCCCGGACAGTGGATCTTCGGCCCCCGCCACCGGGAAGAAGAACCCGATCATCCAGTCCCTGCCATCCTCCCTGTTACCCAGAGTAGTAGTTTTCTCCGCGCTCCTCGGGGCAGCCCTCGTCTCGTGGCTGAACAGATCCGCGCCGTCGACGGCGCTTCCCCCCTGAGCGCGGACACGCACGCGGCCGCCGGGCGCCGGACCCTGCCGAAAGCGGTGCTGTTCGACCGGGACGGGACGTTGTGCATCGACATCCCCTACAACGGCGATCCCGGACGGGTCGTCCCCGTATCGACGGCGGCGGCGGCCCTGCGGCGCCTGCGGCGGGCCGGCATCCCGACCGCCGTGGTGTCCAACCAGAGCGGCGTCGGGCGCGGTCTGCTCGCCCTCGACGACGTCCATGCCGTCAACCGGCGGCTCGACGATCTGCTGGGCGGTCTGCTGGGCGGTCTGGGGCCGGTGTTCGTGTGCCCCCATGCGCCGGACGCGGGCTGTCCGTGCCGCAAGCCTGCCCCGGCGCTGCTCCTCGCCGCGGCCGCCGCACTCGGCGTGGCGCCGCGGAACTGCGCGTTCATCGGCGATATCGGCGCGGACATGGCCGCCGCCGCGGCGGCCGGCGCCCGGGGCGTGCTGGTGCCGACGGCGGTCACCCGCGCGGACGAGGTCGCCGCGGCGCCCGAGGTGGCCGCCGATCTGCTCGGCGCCGTCGACCTCCTCCTCGAAGCGGCGGGAACGGGGGGACCGGCGGGAACGGCAGGGGGAACGGGAGGAGCGGCGGGGGCGGTGCGGCGATGACCGCCCGGGTGCTCGTCGCGCGCCTCGACAGCGACGGCGACGTCCTGCTGTCCGGTCCAGCGATCCGCGCGGTGGCCGCGACCGCGGCGCACGTGACCCTGCTCGTAGGCCCCCGCGGGCGGGCGGCTGCCGAGCTGCTGCCCGGAGTGGACGAGGTTGTCGTCTGGCGCTGCCCCTGGATCGACGCGAGCCCGCCACCGGTGCGCCGCGACGACGTCGACGGCCTCGTCGACCGGCTGGCCGCCGGTCGCCTCGACGACGCGCTGATCCTCACCTCGTTCCACCAGAATCCGCTGCCGCTGGCCCTGCTGCTGCGGATGGCCGGCGTCGGGCGGATCGCCGCCGTGAGCGAGGACTACCCCGGCACGCTGCTCGACGTCCGCCACCACCTGCCCGAGACGGGGCTGCACGAGGTCACCAGAGCCCTGTCGACCGCGGCGGTGCTCGGCCTACCGGCTACCGGCTACCGGACGAGGACGACGGGCTGCTCGCGGTCCGCCGGCCGCTGCCGGACCCGACCCCCCTGATCGGCCCGGAGCCGTACGTCGTCCTGCATCCGGGCGCCTCGGTGGCCGCCCGACGCTGGAACCCGCCGCGGTTCACGGTGGTGGTGCGCCGGCTGGCTGGCCGGGGGCACCGGGCCGTCGTGACCGGTGGACCCGACGAGGTGGGGCTCACCGCCACCGCGGCCGGCCGCCTGCCCGGCGTGCATGACCTCGGCGGGCGCACGGACTTGGCGGGCCTCGCCGGCGTCCTGGAGCGGGCCGGCGCGGTGGTCGTCGGCAACACCGGCCCCGCGCATCTCGCCGCCGCGGTCGGCACCCCGATCGTCTCCCTGTTCGCCCCGACGGTGCCGGCCGAACGGTGGCGGCCCTACACCTCCCGGCACGTCCTGCTCGGCGACCAGGCGATCGGCTGCGCCGGATGCCGGGCCCGGGACTGCCCGGTGCCCGGCCATCCCTGTCTGAACACCGTCGAACCCGACGAGGTCGTCGACGCCGTGGAGACGGTTCTCGCCTTCCCCGTCGTCACCGTTCCCCCCGCCCGGCAGGAGGTCCTGGAGGCCCCTTGATGAAGGTCCCGACGAAGGTCCCGATGGTTTCCGAGCATGCCAGCCCGCTCGCGGCACTCGGCGGTGTCGACGCGGGCGGCAGAACATCCACGTCGCCTCGCTGGCCGATGCCCTGGCCCGCCGGCAGGTCGACGTCATCGTGCACACCCGCCGGGACGACCCCGACCTGCCGCGCCGCGTCAGGCGCGGGGAAGGCGTCCAGGTGGACCATGTGCGTGCCGGTCCCGCCAGATTCGTTCCTAAAGACGAACTTCTCCCCTACATGGACGACTTCGCCGCCGACCTGCACGAGCAGTGGCGACGGTGCCGTCCCGACGTCGTCCACGCGCACTTCTGGATGTCCGGGCTCGCCGCGCTGCGGGCCGCCCGGCCGCTGGGCATCCCGGTGGTGCTCACGATGCACGCCCTGGGCGTGGTGAAACGCCGCCACCAGGGCCGCAAGAACACCTCACCACCGGAACGCGTCGCCATCGAACAGCGGCTCGTCGGCGACGTCGACCAGCTCCTCGCCACCTGCACGGACGAGGTGTTCGAGCTGGTCCGGCTGGGGGCGCCGCGCGGGCGGGTCAGCGTGGTGCCCTGCGGGGTGGACCTGTCCCGGTTCACCCCGCACGGATGGGCCCGGCCGCGGCGCGGCGACCGCGTCCGGCTGCTGTTCGTCAGTCGTCTGGTGGAACGCAAAGGGGTCGGCAACGTCATCAGCACGCTGCCCCATCTGCCGGCGGCCGACCTCGTCGTCGCGGGTGGTCCCGATCCGGCGCACCTCGACACCGACCCGGAGGTGGACCGGCTGCGTCGACTGTCGGTCAAGCTGGGCGTCGCCGACCGGACGAGCTTCATCGGGCGCGTCGACCACGACGAACTGCCCGCCCTCTACCGCTCCGCCGATGTCGTCACCTGCGTGCCCTGGTACGAACCGTTCGGCATCGTCCCACTGGAGGCGATGGCCTGCGGCGTGCCCGTTGTCGCCTCGGCCGTCGGCGGTCTCGTCGACACGGTCGTGGACGGCAAGACCGGCCTGCACGTGCCACCACGGTCCCCGGAACGGATCGTTGAGGCCCTTGCCGAGCTGATGGGCGACCCCGCGTGGCGGCGGGAACTCGGCGAGCAGGGCGCCCGGCGCGCCCGCGCCCTGTTTTCCTGGGACCGGGTGGCCACGCTGACCCTGGGCAGCTACCAGCGGTTGACCCGCCACGGCACGTCCCGCTTCGGCCGTCCCTATCTCCCGGCGGGGGTCTGACCCATGGACCGACCGGCACCAACACCGGGACCGGCACCGGGACCGGCGGCATGCCGGCCGATGCCGTCCGGGCGCGGCCACGTCGCCGCGTTGCAGCTGGCGCTGGACGGACTCGACGTCGACCGGCTCGCCGCCTGGGGGACCCGGCTGGCCGAGGTCCTGGCCGCGGGCGGCCGGCTGCTCGCCGCCGGCAACGGCGGATCCGCCGCCGAGGCCCAGCATCTGACCGCGGAGCTGGTCGGCCGGTTCCGCGACGACCGGGCCCCGATGTCGGCCATCCCGCTGCACGCTGACACCTCCTCGCTGACCGCGATCGGCAACGACTTCGGCTACGACGACGTGTTCGCCCGCCAGGTGCGCGCCCACGGCCGGCCCGGCGACGTCCTGATGCTGCTGTCCACCTCGGGCCGCAGCGCCAATCTGCTGCACGCGGCCGACGCGGCCCGGGAGCTGGGCCTGACAACGTGGGCGCTGGTCGGCCGGGCCGACAGCCCACTGGCGGCCGCCTGCGACGAGATCGTGGCGACCGGGCGCGCAGGCGAGAGCGAACCGCGCGAAAACGAACCGTCGACCGCGACCGTGCAGGAGACCCACCTGGTCGCCGTGCACGTTCTCTGCGCGGCCTGTGATGTCGCGCTGGGCGTCGCGCCGACCCGGGAGACCCTGCCGCGATCCGCCGCCTCGTCCGCGTCCACACCGCAATCCGCTGCCCCACCGGAATGCGCTGCCCCACCGTCCCCGCGGCGGCCGCTGGTCGTCGTCGGAGACACGCTGCTGGACCGCGACCTCGTCGGCCGGGTCGAACGGCTGGCCCCCGATGCGCCGGTGCCCGTGCTCGACCAGACCGACGACCTGGCCCGGCCGGGCGGCGCGGGCCTCGCCGCCCTGCTCGCCGCCCGCGACGGTCACGACGTCGTCCTCGTCACCGCCCTGGCTGACGACGAGGGCGGGCGACGCCTCGCCGCGTTGCTCGCCGACGCCGGCGTCACCGTCGTCGACCTCGGGCTCGACGGCCCGACACCGCAGAAAATCCGGATGCGGACCGGCACCAGCACCCTGCTGCGTCTCGATCGCGGGACCGGTGACAATCGCGGGACCGGTGGCGCGGTGCGCGACACGCTTCCCGAGACGGGCCGGCGGGCGCTCGCCGCGGCCCGGGCGATCCTCGTCGCCGACTACGGTCGCGGGCTCGCGCGGCATCGCCCGGTCACCGCGGCGCTCGCCGGCCGGGCGCGGCGGGTTCCACTCGTCTGGGATCCGCACCCGCGGGGTGACGTGCCCCCGCGCGGCGCCACGCTCGTCACGCCGAACCTGGCCGAGGCGCGGTGGTTCACCCGCAACGCCACGGTGCGCCGGGACCCCATCGCCGAGGCTACGGACCGCGGCCGCCGGCTCGTGGCCCACTGGGGTGCCGCCGGCGTCGCGATCACCCTCGGCGAACGCGGTGCCCTGCTGGTCGGCGCCTCGGACACGCCCCCGCTGATCGCACCGGCGACGCCGGTCGCCGCGGATCCCTGCGGCGCCGGCGACCGCTTCGCCGCGACCGCCACGGCGCTGCTGGGCGCGGGTGCGCTGCCGTCGGAAACCGTCATCGCCGCGACCCGCGCCGCCAGCGACTTCCTCGCTGCCCGGGGTCTCGACGCTCGCCCGGAAAGACGGAGGCGGGGACGAAGGCGGGACTCGCGACGGAGATGGAGGCCGGGGCGGAGACGCAGGCCGGGGCGGGAACGGAGCCAGGGGCGGGGGCGGTCACGATCTGACGACCGCCCTCGACGCGACGACCGCCCTAGGG
>NZ_CDWRCL010000065.1:0-17294 GCF_977927575.1 Frankia sp. CcCS3 | reverse complement strand
GCGGTGGGCGGTGGGCCCGCGGGTGCGGTGCCGTCGACCGGTGCCGTCGACCGGCCGGTGGTCGAGAGGGCGGGTGCCCCGGGCGTCGCCGCGGTCGCGGCGCACCGGAGCTGGGCCGCGCTCGCCGACGCGAACGACGCGCTGCGGACCGTGTCGATGGACCTGTCCATGGCCGCCACGGCGGCCGGCGCGGACGTGATCCACTCGCACACCTGGTACGCGAATCTCGGTGGCCATCTCGCCGCGCTGCTCGGCGGCGTCCCGCACGTGATGACCTCGCACTCGCTGGAGCCCCGGCGTCCCTGGAAGGCCGAGCAGCTGGGCGGGGGCTACCGGGTGTCGTCCTGGTGCGAGCGGGTCGCGATCGAGTCGGCGGCCGCCGTGGTCGCGGTCAGCGCGGGCATGCGCGCGGACATCCTCGATGCCTACCCGGCGGTCGATCCGGCCCGCGTGCACGTCATCCGCAATGGCATCGACACCGACGAGTACCGTCCGGACACCGCGACCGACGTGCTGGAACGCCACGGGGTGGACCCGGATCGGCCGACGGTGATCTTCGTGGGGCGGATCACCCGGCAGAAGGGGCTGCCGGTGCTGCTGCGGGCGGCGGCGGCGATCGACCCCCAGGCGCAGCTCGTGCTCTGTGCCGGGGCCCCGGACACCCCTGCGCTGTTCACGGAGATCACCGACCTGGTCGAGGGCCTGCGCGCCGGCCGCGACGGCGTGGTCTGGCTGCCCGGGATGCTGACGAAGCCGGAGGTGATCCAGCTGCTCAGCCATGCCACCGTGTTCGTCTGCCCGTCGGTCTACGAGCCGCTCGGCATCGTCAACCTGGAGGCGATGGCGTGCGGCACCGCGGTCGTCGCCTCCCGGGTTGGTGGCATTCCCGAGGTCGTCGACGACGGCGTCACCGGTCTGCTGGTGCCGCCCGACGACCCCGGCGCGCTGGCCGGGGCCGTCAACGAGGTGCTCGCGGACCCGGTCCGGGCGGCCGCGATGGGCCACGCGGGCCGGGACCGGGCCGTCACCGAGTTCGGCTGGGCTGCGATCGCCGAGCGCACCGCGCGGCTGTACGCGTCGCTGACCGGCGGCTGACGGCTCAGCTCGGCTGGGGCTGTCAGCTCGTCCAGGCCGTTTCGGAGACCGGGGAGCGACCGAGCAGCGGACGCCACCAGGCTTCGTTCTCCTTGTACCAGGCGATGGTCGACCGCATGCCCTCGGCGAAGTCGATCAACGGCGCCCAGTCCAGCTCGGTCCGCAGCTTGGTGGAGTCCAGCAGGTAGCGGCGGTCGTGCGAGGGACGGTCGGGCACGATCGTCTTCAACGACGCGGGCAGACCGAGCTCGGCGAGCACCGTGTCGGCGATCGTCTCGATGTCCGCCTCGACGCCGGATCCGACGTGGTAGGTCTCGCCGAGCCGCCCGCGGTCCAGAACCGCGTCGATCGCCCGGCAGTGGTCCATCACGTGCAGCCACTCGCGCCGGTTCGTGGTAGAGGCGTACATCGGGAGCGACTCGCCCTGCAGCGCCCGGGTCACGAACAGGGGGATGACCTTCTCCGGAAACTGGTAGGGACCGTAGTTGTTCGAGCAGTTGGTGATCGTCACGGGGAGGTTGTAGGTAAAGCCATAGGCGCGTACGGCGTGGTCCCCGCCGGCCTTCGCCGCGTTGTAGGGCGTGCGGGGGAGGTAGGGGGAGTCCTCGGTGAAGGCGCCGGGGTCGTTGAGGTCCATGTCGCCGTAGACCTCGCAGGTGGAGATCTGGTGGAAGCGGGCCACCCCGACCGTGCGGGCCGCCTCGAGCAGGGCCTGGGTACCCATCACGTTCGTCGAGAAGAACTCGCCGGGGCGAATGATCGCCAGACTGTTGTGCGACTCGGCGGCGAAGTTCACCACCACGTCCACGGAGTGCTCCCGCAGCACCGACTCGACGAGCTCCTGGTCACGGATGCCGCCGTGGACGAACGTGACGCGGTCCGCGACGTCGGCGAGGTTCTCCCGGCAGCCGGCGTAGGTCAGGGCGTCGAGCGCCACGACCGCGTCCCCCGGATGCCGCGTCCGCCAGTAGCGGACGAAGTTCGATCCGATGAACCCGGCGGCTCCGGTCACGAGGAGCGTCGACATGGTGTGCCTTTCGATCGGTGCGCAGGCGCGGCGACGCCTGCGGCTGGGCGGTGGACGGACGTCGTCCATGTTCTCGTGGCGGGCGGGCACCGGCCTGGCCCGCGCGCGGCCACCCGGACGACGGCGGGTGACCGTGGGCGCACGGGCACCCTACGCTCTGGCGCGTGGCGGGCCTGCCCGAGGGCTAGCCGGCGGCCACAGCGGCCTATGCCCCCCGTACTCTTGAGGTCATGAGCATCGTCGTATCGTGATCGTCGCGTGCCCGACCGTGCCGTCCTTGGTGGGCACGGTGCGCGACCTGCCCTGTGCCCGACCTACCCCGTGCCCGACCTCGGTCGTCCCGGTTCGCAGTGCTCTGGTGGGGTCCCCGCCGTTGTCCGTGTCAACCCGACGTCGCCGGTGTAACGCTCTGACGCTCGCCCGGCGTTGTCTGGAAGCCCGAAAGAGGCCCTACCTCGATGATCATTGTGTCCGAGCTCGAACTGCGTGCCGGAGCCCGCACTCTGATCGAGCCCGTATCCTTCCGGGTGCAGCCGAACGACCGGATCGGTCTCGTCGGGCGCAACGGGGCCGGCAAGACGACGTTGCTGAAGGTGCTTGCCCGGGAGGGGCTGCCGTTCGCCGGCACCGTCGACCTCCGGGGTGAGATGGGTTACCTCCCCCAGGACCCGCGTACCGGCGATCTGGCCGACACTGCCCGTGATCGTGTGCTGTCGGCACGTGGTCTCGACGTTCTCCTGCGCGAAATGGAGAAGCTGCAGCTGGAGATGGCCGAGCTGGTCGACACCACGGCGCGGGACGCGGCGATCCGCCGCTACGGCAGCCTGGAGGAGCGATTCGGGACGCTCGGCGGTTATGCCGCCGAGGCGGAGGCTGCCCGGATCTGCTCGTCGCTGGGCCTGGCTGACCGGGTGCTCGTCCAGCCCATCGGCACCCTGTCCGGTGGGCAGCGGCGGCGGGTCGAACTCGCTCGCATCCTGTTCGCCGGGTCCGGCAACGCCGACGCGACCCTGCTGCTCGACGAGCCGACGAACCACCTCGACGCCGACTCGATCGGGTGGCTGCGGGACTTCCTGCGCGCTCACACGGGTGGCCTGATCGTGGTGAGCCACGACGTCGACCTGCTCGACAAGTGCGTGAACAAGGTCTTCCACCTCGACGCCAACCGGGCCACCCTCGACGTCTACAACGTGAACTGGAAGACCTATCTCAACCAGCGCGAGCTGGACGAGCGCCGCCGTCGCCGGGAACGCGCCAATGCCGAGAAGAAGATCGACTCGCTGAAGGCGCAGGCCGACAAGATGCGCGCCAAGGCGACCAAGGCGCGGGCCGCCCATCAGATGGACCGGCGGGCCGAGCGGCTCGCGGCCGGGCTCGCCGAGGCGCGCGTCGCCGACCGGGTAGCCAAGCTGCGCTTCCCGGACCCGGCTCCGTGCGGCCGCACGCCGCTGACCGCCACCGGACTGTCGAAGTCCTACGGCTCGCTGGAGGTGTTCACCGGCGTGGACCTCGCGATCGACCGCGGCTCGCGGGTCGTGGTCCTCGGGCTGAACGGTGCCGGCAAGACCACGCTGCTGCGCATCCTGGCGGGCCAGGAGGCGCCCGACGTCGGTCAGGTGCATCCCGGTTACGGTCTGCGTCTCGGGTACTACGCGCAGGAACACGAGACGCTGGACACTAGCCGCTCGGTGCTGGACAACATGCGGGCCGCCGCGCCGGGGGCGTCGGACGTGGAGCTGCGTCGCATCCTGGGCGCGTTCCTGTTCAGCGGAGACAGCGTGGAGCAGCGCGCCGAGACCCTGTCCGGCGGCGAGAAGACCCGCCTCGCGCTCGCCGGACTGGTCTGCAGCTCCGCCAACGTCCTCCTGCTCGACGAGCCGACGAACAACCTCGACCCCGCCTCGCGCGACGAGGTGCTTGCCGCGCTCGCCACGTACCGGGGCTCGGTCGTCCTGGTCACCCACGACCCGGGGGCCGTCGAGGCACTCGACCCGCAGAAGGTCCTGATGCTGCCGGACGGGGTCGAGGACAACTGGTCACCCGATCTGGCCGAGCTCATCACCCTGGCTTGAGCAGGAACCCTGCCCCGGGAACGGAATGGAGAACCTTTGTGAGTACGCAGGGCGGCACCAAGGCGGTCATGGCGGCACTGATCGCCAATCTGGGTATCGCGGTGGCGAAGTTCGTCGCGTTCCTGTTCACCCAGTCGTCGTCGATGCTGGCCGAGTCCATCCACTCGGTGGCCGACTCCGGCAACCAGGGCCTGCTCCTGCTCGGCCAGAAATGTTCCGTCCAGCCGCCGGACGAGGAGCATCCCTTCGGGTACGGGCGGGCGCGTTACATCGCCGGCTTCCTGGTCGGGATCGTGTTGTTCAGCGTCGGTGGGCTGTTCTCAGTGTATGAGGGCGTCGAGAAGCTGCGCCATCCGCATGAGCTGGAGAGCGGGCTGGTCGCGGTCGTCGTCCTGCTGACCGCGGTGCTGCTGGAGTCGTACTCCTTCGCGACCGCCATCCGCGAGTCGAAGAAGACGAAGGGCGACCAGTCCTGGTGGCGGTTCATCCGGGAGGCGCGGACCCCGGAACTGCCCATCGTCCTGCTGGAGGACCTGGCAGCCGAGCTGGGGCTGATCTTCGCGTTGCTCGGGGTCGGGCTGACCCTGGCACTCGACGACCCGATCTGGGACGGCGCGGGAACGCTGGCCATCGGCGTGCTCCTGCTGATCGTGGCCGTCCTCGTGGCGACCGAGGCGTACGGCATGCTGGTGGGTGAGGCCGCCGCCCCGGGAATGGTCGCCACCATCCGCGGCACGCTCGCCGCCGCCCCGGGCGTCGCCACGGTCATCCACCTGCGCACACTGCACCTCGGGCCGGACGAGCTGCTCGTCGCCGCCAAGATCGGTATCGGGGCGGAACTGGCGATGCCCGAGGTGGCCGCCACCATCAACGGCGCGGAGGCGGCGCTGCGGGCCGCGGTGGCGGTTCCGCTGCGCATCTTCCTCGAGCCCGACATCCTCCGCGACGAGCCGGGTCGACGACGGGATCCGTCAGCCGGTGCCGTCGGCGAGGCAGAGCCGCAGCGCGAGCGCGCTCAGAACGCCGAGGGACATCAGTACCACCGGCAGGTTTCCCGCTCGTAGCTTGTCTCCGGGCAGCTCCGGTCGGGGACGAGGCGCCACCGCGGCCACCAGTAACCAGGGGAACACCGGCAGCCAGGACTCTTCGACGTCGCCATCGGCCAGCCCGAGGACCGTCGCGAACAGCATCGTCGCGCCGGCCCCCACCAGCAGCGGCCAGCCCGGGGTCAGCCGCAGGCGGCGCGCCGCCCGGATGAGAACCGGCCCGCAGACGAGGACGACCACGGTCAGGTCCACGACGATCCAGGCCAGCGTGCCGGCGAGCCCCGGCCGTGGCGCGCTCGCCAGGGCCAGCCCGTCGGGCCAGGAGAAACCCCACGCGTAGAAGAGCCACAGCGGCAGGAGCGCACCCAGACCGGTCATGACATTGAGGATCGGGCGACGGCGGACGAAGTAGGCCGCGGCGACCGCCACGCCAAGCCATACCGGGGCGTAGCCGAACAGCCCCGCGAGGCCGAGCAGCAGCCCGCTTGCCAGCGCCCACCACATCGAGCGCCGACCCGGTTCGCATCCGACCACCCCCACCGCGACGGCCAGGGCGGCCAGGGTAGCCGTGACGGCGTCCGGGGACGCCGCCGTCCATCCGCTCCACGGGGCCAGGACGAGGACGGGGACCAGGCGCCGGGCGGCCGTCTCATGGCACAACGAGCGCACCGCGATCGAGACGGCGGGGACGACCAGCGCGCCCAGGGCGGTGAACAGTATCCCGATCGCGACCGCACCGTGCATCCCCACCCTGGTGAGCACCCAGACGGTCAGGACGGGGCCCGGAGGATGGGTCGGCAGGACGGCCGTGGTCCCCGCCGCGGCGTGCGCGGTGGTCGCGGTGTAGGTGGCGAGGAAGCCGAGCGGATCGTCACCGACGGCCTTCGCCGCCGCCAGGAGATCCGCCGGGATGCGAAGATCCGCGGTGATCTCCCCGGGTGCGACCAGCGCGAGCGTGCCGCTCCACGCCAGCGATCCGACGTAGCCCAGGACGAGCAGGGCGGTCCAGGGCAGCCTGTTCACCGGGCCGGTCGCCGTGGCCGGGGTGTTCGGGGTGGCCGCCGGGGGGGTGGTCGAGGCCCACCAGGCGGTGAGGGCGACCACGACCACGGCGATCACGAGCGGGACCAGGACGAGGGAATCGAGACGGGGAGCCCACCCGCCGCGCAGCGGCGGGTCACCGATGTCCAGATCCAGGTCGCCGGTGGAGACGAGGAACGTGCCGATGAGACCGCAGGCCACCAGGATGAGCCACAGCGCCGCCTCGCCGGCCTCGGTGCGCCCGGCGGACCCCGCCCAGGGCCGGGACAGGCCGCCGCGCGGTCCGGGCAACCGGCTGGAGGCGGCGACAGCGGTCGGGTCGGAGGCGCCGTCCGTCGCGCTCACCGGTCCGTACCGAGGCAGGCCGCGTAGCTGGGCACCTTCGGTGCTGACCCGGAGATCATCACGTCACCGACCACCACTGCACGGTAACGAGTCCGGTCCGCTCCCAGCGCCGGAGTTCCCCCCGAGCCGGATGCCGGAGGTGCTGGCGGGGGCGCCGGCAGGGGTGCGACGAGCCGTCCGCGATCTCGCCGGACCGGGCCTCAGCACGGGAGCGGGCCGGCCCCGACGGGGTGGACAACCGGTGTCGGATGTGAGGAATCAGTCGAATTGATCGGCCGCGTTCGCGGTCCGTCGGCTCGCTCTGTACAGTGATCGACTGATGGTCGTACCTGCAGCGTTGCATCGAGAGAAGATCTTGAGCGCGAAGATGGCGATGTTCGTGGCGACGCGCCGATGCTGTTGTCGGGCCGCGTACCGGGGATTGGGGACACTGATCTCGGTAGCACCGTCGGCCAGGCGCGCCTGCTGTGCCAGCGGGTGGGTGCGACCCGTGCCATCGCTGGTGACCGCCGGCGTGGAGGAAGGAACGCGAGGGCACGGTCACGCACCGGCGCCGCGTGTGATGGATCACATCTGCTTCGAGTGGCGCGTTTACTCAAGCTGAGTGAAGATCGGTTCGCAGATCATCGAACACGGAGGGGGCCACGTTGGCCGAGCTCAGGAAAGGAACCCGGATCACCGGCGCCGAGCGGGACAAGCTTGCCGCCGAACTTCGGAAGAAGTACGAAGGTGGGCAGAGCATCCGCCTGCTCGCCGAGTCCTCTGGTCGTTCGTACGGGTTCGTCCACCGGATCCTCTCGGAGTCCGGTACGACCCTGCGCGGCCGGGGTGGTGCGACCCGGGGCACCAAGAAGAAAAGCGCCTGATCATGGCGGTCCCCGCCGCCGCTGTAGCGGCGGCGGCGGCCGGACTGCACGTGCGGGTCGCCGGGCCTCTCGTCACGATCTGGATGACGGATCCCGGTGATACCGGCGGGGCCGGCTCGTTCCCGGCTCTCGCGTCGGCGCTGGCCGGCGAACTGCGGCGGTTGACCGGTGAGGTCCGGGTCCTGGTTGTCCGGATGGGTCATCGCCCCCCACCGGCCGCTGCCCTTACCGACCCCGCACCCCGAGTGGGCGAGGAAGGGCCCGCGGACGCCGTGGGGCAGTTGTCCCCGGCCGCGGGATATCGCGCATGGCGCGACGCGATGGGGCGGGTCTCCGATCGGTCCGACCTGATCAGTGTGGCCGTCGTGGACACGACGGTCGGCGACCTCGGTCTCGCGGTGACGGTCGCCTGCGACCTGCAGGTTCTCGCCGAGGATGCGCGCTTCCGGCTGACCTGGGCGCGTGACGGCCTCCTGCCCGCGGCCGGTGCCATGGGTCGGCTGGTCGAGCTCCTCGGCTACGCGAACGCCCTGGACCTCTGCCTGACCGGCCGCGAGCTCGCCGCCGACGAAGCGGCCAGGATCGGGCTGGCCCAGCGGGTCCTGCCGCGTGAGCTGCTGGACGAGCAGGTCGGCGTGCTGGTCGCGGCGCTCCTCGCGGTTCCCCGCGACATCGCGGCCGAGGTGAAGGCGCTGATGCGCGGCGTGCGGCGCTCCCGTCCCGCTACCCGCTCCGACCGTCTCGACGAGCGGGCCGAGGACGAGGCCTGGGAACGCGTCGTCACCGCCCGCTCCGCTGCCGGTGACGACCCCGCGGCGGGGTGACCGGCAGCCCCGACCGGCTCCTGCGCCGGCTCCGTACCGGCGGTCTCCCGCTTCGGCATCCGTTTCGCTCCGTGCCGTGCCAAGCTGCAGCCAGCATGCCTGACGAGCCGCACCCGCCGCGGGAATGCCCGTCCGCAATTCCTGCTTACATCGTTACGTAGTAAGCACTACGTAACACAGTAAGCGCCTCCGCCAGGAGGGCTGATGCGACCGGGAATGGATGGTTGGTCTACGATGCGTACCTTCCAACAGGACCGTTCGGTCACCCGGACCTCGCTGCGGCCCGGTACCCTGCGCAGGATCGTCGCCTTCGCCCGTCCCCATCGGCGGCAGCTCGCCTACTTTCTCGCGCTCATCGTGCTCAGCTCGGCTGTCGGTGCGGTTGTTCCGCTGATCCTCAAGACGATCATCGATGACGGCATCGTGCGCCACCGGGTGGGGCTCGTGCAGGCGCTCGCCGCGGTCGTCGCGGGCCTGGCGTTCCTGGACGCCGGTCTGTCGCTCGCGCAGCGCTGGTTCTCGGCCCGGATCGGCGAGGGTCTGATCTACGAGATGCGCAGCCAGGTGTTCTGGTACGTGCAGCGCCAGCCGCTCGCCTTCTTCACCCGGACCCAGACCGGGGCGCTCATCAGCCGGTTGAACAACGACGTGCTCGGCGCGCAGTCGGCGTTCACCAACACGCTGTCGTCGGTGCTGTCGAATGTCCTGTCCGCCGGATTCGTGCTCGCCGCGATGCTGGTGCTGTCCTGGCGAATCACCCTCGTGTCGCTCGTGTTGCTGCCGGTATTTATTATTCCGGCCCGCTTGTTGGCGCCCCGCCTGGCCAGGCTGACCCGGGAGAGCTACGGGTTGAACGCCGAGATGAACACGACGATGACGGAACGATTCAACGTGTCCGGAGCGATGCTCGCGCAACTGTATGGTTCGGCGGAACGGGAGGACGAGAACTTCCGCGTTCGGGCCGGGCGGGTGCGTGACATCGGGGTGACCCAGGCTATGTACGGCCGCATATTCTTCGTCTCGCTCACCCTGGTCGCCTCGCTCGCGACCGCGATCGTCTACGGGATAGGCGGTCGGTTCGCTGCCCAGGGCAGCCTGGAGGTCGGCACCCTGGTCGCGCTCACGGCCTACCTCGGACGGCTGTACGGGCCGCTCACCCAGCTCTCCAACGTGCACGTCGACGTCATGACGGCGCTGGTGTCCTTCGAGCGGGTCTTCGAGGTGCTCGATCTGGAGCCAGCGATCGCCGACCGGCCGGGCGCCGTCGATCTGCCGGCCGGCGCGACGACCATCGAGTTCGATCATGTCGGTTTCCGTTATCCGGCCGCCGGCGAGGTCTCCCTGGCGTCGCTGGAGTCGGTCGCCGTACTCGACCCGCGGGTGCCCACGCCGGTGTTGCACGATGTCACCTTCCGGGTCGAGCCGGGGCAGGTGATCGCGTTGGTCGGCCCGTCCGGAGCGGGCAAGACGACGATCAGCCAGCTCGTTCCGCGCATGTATGACGTGCGGTCGGGGTCGGTACGCATCGGCGGGCACGATGTCCGCGATCTCACCCTTCGGTCCCTGCGGTCCGCCGTCGGTGTGGTCACCCAGGACGCGCATCTGTTCCACGACACCATCCGCGCGAACCTGGCCTTCGCCCGGGCGGACGCCTTGGACGAGCAGATGTGGACCGCTCTGGGCGCGGCGCGGATCGGGCTGCTCGTGCGCTCCCTGCCGGACGGCCTGGACACGGTCGTCGGTGACCGGGGCTACCGCCTGTCCGGCGGGGAGAAGCAGCGGCTGGCCATCGCCCGGCTGCTGCTGCGCGAACCGGGCATCGTCGTGCTGGACGAGGCCACCGCGCATCTCGACAGCGAGTCCGAGGCCGGCGTGCAGCAGGCGCTGACCGCCGCGCTGGTGGGACGGACATCCCTGGTCATCGCGCACCGGCTGTCCACGGTGCGCGACGCCGACCGCATTCTGGTGGTCGACGACGGGCGGATCGTGCAGAGCGGGACCCATGAGGAGCTGCTGGCCCGCGGCGGGCTCTATGCCGAGCTGTACCGGACCCAGTTTGCCCCGGCCCCGGCCGTCGGTGCTGAGGCGGGGTGGGCCGAAGGGGCCAGTGCCCCACCGGTCGGGGTCTGACTCCTGGGCCACACCCGGGCGCGCCACGTTCGGGCGGCCGGCGTCGCGCCGACCCGACAGGTGGGCGGCGACCGGCAGTGGTCCGCGGCGGGAAGGCCGCGGAGCACGGCCGCCCGTCGTGGCGACACTAAGACCCGGGCTCGGCCGGACGAAGCGGTGCGGCCGCGGGGGAGCTCCCGCCGGCCGCGCCGCCGGCGTGCACCTCCGAGGCGACAACGCTGGTCTCGGCGGGAGCCATGACGTCGGCGACGGCGATGTCGATGTCGCCGGACGATTGGCGGTGGATGGCGGGATTTTGTTTCATACCGGCTCCGGGGGACTCGATCGTGCCCTACCGACTTCCGCATCCGAGGGAGCGGATCCCAGGAACGTCCGGCGCCCTTGCCGTCTTTCCCGTATCACGCGCGTCGACCGACAGGGGTGTGGCGCGGACGATATGAACGGTACGCCGCTGCGCGACCACGCGCAGCATATAACGGATACGCCTGATCTGACTACTTCTCGGGCCGCCGCACGCGTCTCCTGGTGGCCCCCGTGTGCAATGACCGACGATCAGTACTTAGGCTCTGGGTGTGCCCCGTAGAGCCAAGATTGTTTGTACCCTCGGCCCCGCGACCAGCTCGCCAGAGAAGGTCCGGGCCCTCGTCGACGCGGGAATGGACATTGCCCGACTAAATTTCTCCCACGGAACACACGAACAGCATGCCGTCACGTACGCGCGGGTGCGCGAGGCCGCGGAGGCGGCCGGCCGCAGTGTCGGCACGCTCGCCGACCTCCAGGGACCGAAAATCCGGCTGGGGAGCTTCGCCGACGGCGGGGTCACCCTGCTGCCCGGTCAGCGGTTCACCGTCACGATCCGTGATGTTCCCGGCGATCAGCATCAGGTCGGCACGACCTACCCGGGCCTGCCGGGCGACGTCGCGGCCGGGGATCGCGTCCTGGTTGACGACGGCCGCCTGGTCCTCCAGATCGACGGGGTGACCGACACCGACGTCCACACTACGGTCGTCATTGGCGGGCCGGTGAGCGACCACAAGGGGATGAACATTCCCAACGCCGCGCTCACCGTCCCGGCGCTCACCGAGAAGGACGCCGCTGACCTGCGGTTCGCCCTCAACCTCGGGGTGGACATGGTCGCCTTGTCCTTCGTCCGGAGTGCTGTGGACGCCGCGGCGGTGCATGCGATCATGGATGAGGTGGGGATCCGGGTCCCGGTCCACGCCAAGATCGAGAAGCCGCAGGCGGTCGCTGAACTCGACGAGATCATCGAGGCGTTCGACGGTCTGATGATCGCCCGTGGCGATCTCGGGGTCGAGCTGCCGCTCGAGGACGTGCCGCTCGTGCAGAAGCGCGCCGTCAGCCAGGCCCGGGAGCGGGCCAAGCCGGTGATCGTCGCGACCCAGGTGCTCGAGTCCATGGTCAGCGCGCCGCGGCCGACCCGTGCCGAGGCCAGTGACTGCGCCAACGCCGTCCTGGACGGCGCTGACGCGATCATGCTGTCGGCGGAGACGAGCGTCGGTGCCTACCCCATCGAGGCCGCGGCCACCATGGCGCGCATCATCGAGACCGCCGAGGCCGACCTCGGCCGGATACCGCCCCTGCGGACCGAACCGCGCACGCTCGGTGGGGCACTCGCCCAGGCCGCCGCGTCGGTAGGAGCCGCGGTCGGCGCCCGTTATCTCGTGGCCCACACCCTCAGTGGTGACACGGCCCGGCGACTCGCCCGGTACCGTACAGAGGTCCCGGTGCTGGCCTTCACGCCGATTCCGGCGGTTCGCAACCAGATGGCGCTCTTCTGGGGCGTGGAAACCTTCCTCGTGCCGTTCGCGGACAGCACGGACGAGATGGTCCGCCAGGTCGACAGCGCCCTCTTCCATATTGGCCGATGCAAGCCGGGTGAACTGGTGGTCGTCGTCGCCGGGACGCCGCCGGGCGTGGCCGGCATGACCAACATGATGCGGGTCCATCGCATCGGGGAGGCCATCTGATCCCACCGTCTGACTGACCCCACCGTCTGGCGTCAGCGCCGCATCCCTGATCTTTGATCTTTGATCCCTGGCCGAGAACTGGCCTACCTCGAGCACCCCGAGCCGCGCCGACGCCGAGTCCGCCGGTCGCCGACGGCCCGTCGGCGTGGCCACCGTTGTGCCGTTGCCGTTCTGGCACATGTCGGGCGTGAGCTGATGACTGTCATGATGATGCCGAGCTGGGCCTAGGCGGACAAGCTCGGGGCGTGGTACGGCCCGGGCCCGGTCGCCTCCGGTCCGTACCGGGTCGGCCGGCGGCCTGTTGCACACGGTGTATGTCAGGAAGTGGTGGGATGGCCGAGCAGGGAAGTGGGACGGACGGTCAGGCGTCCGACGCCCGGTCGACGAACGGCGACGCCGCGGCCAATCCCGAAACCGGAGTACCCCGGACCGGGCAGAGCGGTGGGACCACGGAGAAGACCGCACCGCGCCCGGGGGCCGGGAGGAACGCGGCCGCCACGTCCGCCCGTGCGTCGAATCCGACCTCCTCCCAGGGCGGACGAGCAGCGAGCGCGGGTCCGGCCGGCCGGAGCGGTGCGGAGCGGGCCGGAAGCCCGCAGAGCACGACAAAGACAGAGAATCCCGAAAAGCCGGGGAACCTCGGGAAGCCGGGAAACCCCGGGAGCGCGGTTGCCGCCCCGCGGCAGGGTACCGGCCGTATCCCGCCGACGTCGGTTCCACCCTTGGGAGGAGCTTCACCGGCGCGGTCCGTGGGCGGCGGGCAGCGGTCGGTGCCGCCGGCTCCCGCCCGGCCAGCCGCGGCGGACACCCCGGAATCATCGAAGCGGTCGACGCCATCGAAGACCGACACACCCGCCCAGTCTGGTTCCAGCCAGCCCGGTTCCGCCCAGCCCGGTTCCGGCCAGGGGCGCGGCGCCGTCCGACGGCCCTCGGCTTCGCGGCCCGGGCCGCCCGCCCCGCCCCCGCTCGCCCCGCCCCCGCCCATTCCGGCAGCGGCACCACCGGCCGCGAGCCGTTCGGGTAGTCCCGCGGCACCGCCTCCCCCGAGTCGCACGGGGAATCCGGTCAGCTCGGCCGGAACCGCGCGTTCGACGCCCGGCCGTACGAGTGCCTCCCCACCGCCGGTCTCCCTACCGCCGGCCTCCGCGCAGCTGCCGGCACCGGCGCCGACCCGGGCTCGACCGCCAACGCCAACGCCAACGCCAACGCCAGCGTCGGCACCGACGCCAGCACCGGCACCGTCCCGACCCGCGTGGTTCGAGCGCGACGTCTCGAGGACCTCCGCCGGGTCCGCCGGTTCCGGCGCCAGGGTGCCATCCGTTCCCGGCGTTGAGGAGGGTCCTCGGTCGCGAGGAGTGCCGGCGCCGGTTCCCGTCCGGGATCATCGAGAACCTGGCAGGGATCCCCTGGAGGCCGCGGCCGGGCGTCGGCCGCCCGCCCGTACCGACGGGGATGACCACGTACTCGATCATGATCGTGGTCGTCCACGGGCGTCGCGTTCTGCCGACCCGCCGACCATGCAGGTGCGCCGACAGCTCAGACCCGATCCCGAGCCGGTGCCCTCCGGCACGAGGGACGAGGCGTGGCCCCTACCGGTCTCCGGCGCGCGGCAGGGCGGCGAGCCGGTGACCGATGCCTATTCCTATCCCGACTCCTATCCTGGCCCGGCCTTCGACCGCCGGCTGCAGGCATACCCCGGGCGGAACCGGGGCGCGGGTGACGACCATGACCTGGAGGATCAGGAACGGCGTGCTGACCCGGGGCCGCGGCCGGTTGTCCCGCGTCCGCAGGCCTTGCCCGAGACGCATCGTCCGTCGACGCCGTCCGAACAACCGACGCCGTCCGAACAACCGACGCCGTCCGAACAACCGACGCCGTCCGAACAACCGAGGCCGGCCGCGTCTCGCGACCACCTCGCCGGTTCGGCCCCGGCGAACGGCGGTTTTGCGGCCCGGCGTGCCGATGAGGCCGTGGAAAGTCCCGATTTCCCACCGATCACCGCGCCCCGGCCGGTCGCCCCGTCCCGGCCGGTTGCCGCGCTGATGGTGGTGCTGGCGGCCGTCGGAGCCGGCATCGGCTCCGTCCTGCCGTGGAGCGAGATGTCCAGCGGCGACGAGACACGTACGTTCAGCGGTCTCGTGGTCGGAGACGGGCGCACCATCGGTGTCCTGGCGGTCATGCTCGGTGCCATCGGGGTGGGACGGTTGGTGCGTCGGCCGCTTGCCGGTGCGATCGACGTCGCCCTCGCCCGAATCATCGCGGTCCTGATCGTGATTATCACCGCTCTGGACCGCATCTACGGGCCGCCGACCCTCGCCTCGTTCCGCGCGATTTCCGCGGATGCGATCTCGATCCGTCCACAGGCGGGGATCACGGTGTGCCTCGGCGCCGGCCTCCTCGCCCTGATCGGGGCGGTGCTGCTCCAGCCGAGGACGAAGCCCCCTCGAGGGTGACCCGTCCGCATCGATCCGGTCCCGGTGGTCGTGCTCCCACGTCCTTCCGCTGACCCCTTGCTGGGGGACAGCGGATTCGGTGGATGTGGGTCATGACCGAATCGTCATTGTCCGCGAGGATGTTCCTGGTCAAGGAAACACGGGGGAGTCAAGGGGACGCAGGGAGGACAGGCCGCCGGGCCAGGGGATGTCCGCCGAGGTGTTCCGTTCCTTGATCGGGCGCGCGCTCTCCCGCTGTGCGGGGGGTGGCGTGAGGGCGCGCGCCGGGTCCACGTCCTCGTGATCACTCTGGTGGCGGGGTCAGGCCGTTCCCTCGGCACCGGGATTGAGATGGCCGTCTTCCACTGCGAGTTTGTAGAGGTCGACCTTGGTGCTCGCGTCCCGCCCGGCCTTGCGGTACTTCGATCGGACCCGATCGATGTACTGCTTCGCCGTTTCCGGAGAGACGTTCATCTTGTGGGCAACCGTCTTCATGGGCATTCCGGTCGCATAGAGACGCAGTGCTTCTACTTCTTTGGGCGACAGGCCCGGTTTGTCCGGGGCGTCATCGGTGAGCAGCAGGAATGCCAGCTGCGGCGAGATCCACCCCGTTCCCGCGGCGGCGGCGCGGATCGCGGTGGCCAGATCCTCGATGTCGTCGGTCTTCGGGACGAAGCCCGACGCGCCGGCGCGCATCGCGTCGCGAACCGTCGCGGGAGCCGCCGCGGCGCTGAAAACCACGACCGCGCGGTCCACCGCGAGCAGCCGCTGGATGTTATGGGGCGGCGCGGTGCCATCGCCGAGATCGAGATCGAGCAGGATCACCTGGGCGCCGTGCCCCGGGCCGGCCAGCAGGGCTTCGATGGAGTGAGCGGTGCCGATCAGCCTGAAGTCCTCGACGTCGTGAAGGAGGTCCGCGAGGCCGCGAAGCACGATCGGGTGATCGTCCACTGCCGCCACGGTGATGGCGCCAGGTACTGCGGGTACTGCAGTTCCGTTCGCTACGCTCATGCTGGTCCAGTCGTTCTCCCGGACTTGCCGGCCACGAGGCGACAGACCTCGTCAGGCCGTACGGGCGTTGGTGCCCGCTGGCGGAGCGCGGGGCCCCACCGATCGCTGGGTGCGTCGGGGACACCGCACCCAGCGACGCCAACCATTTCAGCAGATCCCCACCGGGTGGCTGGTGGAGCATAGGGAGGGCCCAGCGTGGCGAGTGTCACGAGGGGACACGTCCATCAGAAGACGATCATAGATCATCGGCCGTCCACGTCCGAGCGCTGCTCGGACGTGCTAGCGGCTCGTGGCGAGTTCGTCGGCGTCGGCGCGGGCAATGGGCGCTGCGCCAGCGGCGCGCCTGGAGCCAGGCTGAGCTGGCCGGCGCGGCGGGCATGACGCAGTCGGCGGTGGCACGGTTCGAGGCCGGCGGCACCGTACCGACACTCCCGGCGCTGGAACGGCTCGCCGAGGCACTCGACGCCGACCTCGACGTCCGCGTCATCCCTCGCTCCGCAGCGTAGGAGACGTTCTGGCACGCCCTGTCCGACATGAGCCGGTGAAATTCAGCGGGCGCCGACGACGGCTAGCTCGTCCAGTCCTCCCAGCTCAGGCCGGTGACCCGGCTGAACTCCGAGGTGTTCGCCGTAACGACTGTCAGCCCGCGCCGCAGTGCCTGCCCGGCGATCAACAGATCGTAGGCGCCAATCGGCGTCCCGGCCTTCTCCAGGGCGGCGCGCACCTCGCCGGCAGTACGGGCGTCCTCGTCATCGAAGTCAAGCAGGTCCAGGTCACCGGAGAGCAGTATCCGCAGGCGCTCGGTGTTCTCCGGCACCTGAGCGCTCTTCGCCACGCCATACCACAGCTCGAACAAGACGACCGACGAGAGCGCGAGATAATCCTCGGACGCTTCGGCCTCCCGGTACCGTTCCCGCACGCCGGCGGGCTTGTTCCGCAGCAGCGCGACCACAGTGTTGGTGTCCAGGAGGTAGCTCATCCGAAGAAGTCCTCCCCGGCGGGCGTCGGCGGCTGGTTCCTGCCGTCCTCGAACAGCGGCACGTCCGCGAAACGGTCCAGCTCGGTGAACCAGGCATCGACATCGGACGCGATCGGCTCCAGCAGCACGCCGTCTCCCATGCGCCGGACGCGCACCCGGTCACCGGGCAGCCGGAACTCCTTCGGGAGCCGCACTGCCTGGCTCCTGCCGTGCATGAAGAGCCTCGCGATCGCCGTGTCCGCCACAACGCCTCCCGCCTATGAGAGCTATCGATAGTATATACCAGGTGTCCGCTGCCGACTCGGTCAGATGGCGGTAGCGCGGGCACGCTGTGGCATGAGGCGGCGGTGCTAGGGCCTGTTTGGGAAGTACGTCCCGGGGTTGGCCGTGGATCTGATGGTGATTTTCGGATTGCATGATCCGTTGTGTGGTGCGGGG
>NZ_CDWRCL010000064.1:0-17404 GCF_977927575.1 Frankia sp. CcCS3 | reverse complement strand
GGCCTGGCCACCTGCGGCGCCGACGCCACCGCCGCGCTGTGGTGCGTCACCGCCGCCGCGCCCGGCCGCCCCGCCCGACCGGCGCACCGGTTCGACCTCGACGCCCCGGCCACCGCCCTCACCTGGCTCGACCAGCGGCGCATCCTCATCGCCACCCGCGCCGGCACCCTGTACGCGTTCGACACCGGCGCCTACCTGGAAGGCGGCCGTTAAGGAGGGTCTGACCTGCCCGGCATCCGGCCAGGCGGGAAACCGCGCTCGTGCTGGTCGACCTCCATCGCTGGATCCTCGCCATGCCATGGGCTCCGATTGCGCGACGGCCTGGCCGGGACCGGGACGAAAACCGTGCTCGTAACAGCCGAGCTCAGGGCCGGTCGGTGGCGGTGGTTGTCCCTGACCGGTCGGGGATGAAGATCTCCTCGATGGCCAGGCTGAAGATGTCGGCGAGGGTGAAGGCCAGGAGAAGGCTGGGGTCGTACCGTTCGGTCTCGATCGCGTTGATGGTCTGCCGGGATACCCGGCATCGGTCGGCCAGGTCGGCCTGGCTCCACCGGCGTTCCGCCCGCGGCGCGCGCAGCTGGTTCTTCATCGGCGTAGACGGGTGCGTAGGTCTGCGATCAGCAGCCACATCGCCACGCCGCCGATGGTGATTATCTGGGTGAGCTGGCGTAGCTGGACGATGCCAGCGGCGTCGAGCAGAGCGGCTAGCTGAAGCCCTACCAGGACTGCCGCGAAGGCAATCGCCATACTCTCCAGTTGGATCTTGCGCTGGTACTCGTCGGCGCGGCGGAAGGCGCGCAGCAATACCCATGCCACGGCGAGCGTGAACGCGCTGCTGACCCCAGCCACCAGGCCTCCTGGGCGGCGGTCTGGTCAGGGTCGCTGCCCAGGGCCAGAGCGATCCCTCCGAGGGTGGCGACGGGGAGACCGTCCAGGAAGATCGCCCTGCGGGCGGCACGTGTCACGTTGTCCTGCCGCGTCTCATCGATCATGGTATGAACGTAAAGCTGGCTTTCCATCAAGTCAAGTTTGCTTGTCATAGGCGGCTCTGGACATCGATGCAGAAGGATACGGCTACGTAGGCGTACCCGTATCCTTGGGGAGGAGTGAGAGGAGACCGGCGTGGCCGACGCCACCACGCGGCTGGACGCCGAACTCGACCGTCGCCTGGGCCAGGCTCAACAGACCGGCCCCGCGCTCTGGCCGTCCTCGACCTCGCCGGGCTAAGCCGCGGCCCGGTTCTAACGCCGCCAGGGGGAACGCGACCCGGGGCGCGGCGCCGGCTCGGTCGCCGCCCAGATCCGCCGCCACCGTGCCGTCGGAGTGTTCGGGGCGCCACGCAGCCGCGCGGAGACCGCCGCCGACCCCGCGGCCCCACCCGTCCCACCCGGTCGGGGGACCGCCCGCGGGCTGGTTCGACCGGGGAAGCCCCCACCACCGGCCGCACCACCGGTGTTCCCGGCGCCCGTCGCGGCGACGTCCGGGGCCGAGCGCGTCGCCGGCACCTGCGCCGCATCCCCGGCCTGCGCCTCCTCGGCCGTCCCAGCCGTCCCGGCCGCACCGGGCAGACCCGAGGCGAAGGCCGCCCGCGTCGCCTCCCACCAGGAGGTCGCGTCCTCGGCGCAGAGCCGGTCGACCTCGGCGGCCAGCCGCGCGGTGAACGCCCGCACATCCTCACCCGGCGCGGGGCGCATCGGCCGGCCGAACCGCACCGACACCGGCGGACGGCCCGCCACCGGCCAGGACCGTCCCCGCGGCATCGCCGCGTACGCACCCCGCAGCCCCACCGGAACCACCGGCACCCCCGCGTTGATCGCCAGATAGGCGGCCCCCAACCGGAACCGGCCCCGCGCCCCGTCCCGCGACCGCGCCCCCTCCGGGAAGATCACCAGGTTCCAGCCGTCCCCCAGCAGGTTCATCGGCGTCGCCGACGGCGCCCCACCGTGCCGTTCGATCGGCACCGTCGCGAACGCGAACGCACTCGACGCCCCCCGCCAGGCACTGTCGAAGAAATAGTCCGCCGCCGCCGTCACCGCCGTACGCGCCCGCACCCACCCGGGCACCGTGCACAACAGCAGCGGGGCGTCCAGATGACTGCTGTGATTCGACACGATGATCACCGGGGTGTCGCGGGCCCCGTCGAACGCCTCCGCCCCGTGCACCGCCACCGTCAGCGTCGTCCGCAGCAGCGGGCGCATCGCCCCGCGCAGAAACACCCCCCGGGCGGCCCGCGCTGCCGGGCGACGCGCCCACGCGGTCGGGAACTCCCGCGGCACCTCGGGGATCCGATGCGCCTCGGCGCTGCCCGGGACCGGCCCGCGGCCCCCCGGCCGCCACCCGGCCACCACCGCCCGCAGCCCCACACCCCGTCGCGGCCTACCCGCCATCCCGTTCACCTCTGCCCCTGCCGATCCGGTCCACCGCTGGCACCTGTGCTCCGCCGCGCATGGCCACCGCGTCCCACCCGGCGACCGCACGATCCGTGACCCGCATCTCCCGCGGTCACCGTACTTCGGCGATCAGATGGGGTGGGGAGTGCAGATAGGTGATAGACGGATCACGGCCCACCGATCCAGACACCATCTCCAACGCATCCGCCAACGTCGACGCCGCCCGGAACCCCAGCCGCGCGCACGCCACCCGATCACCGCCCACCCACACCACATCCCCCACATGGGCCATCGCCGGCGCCGCCTCATACCAGCGGTGGAACGGATGCACCCCGTGATGAGCAAGCGACGTCCGATACAGCGACGCATACCAGGGATCGGTGGCGTACTGCCGTTCGAACTTCGCCTCCACCGTCGCCGCCTCGGTCGACTCGGCGAGCACCTCCTCGTAGAAGTCCACGTAGGAGGGGTGGTGCAGCTGGGAGAACCGCGGCGCCAGCGGATGGTAGACGATCAACGCCCCGTTCTCGCGGACCACCGGCCGCCCCCGGTACCGGCCGAAAACCTCCCCGAGCGCGCCGTGCGCCGCCAGCACCGGGTTGACCACCGCCCCCGCGTCGAACGGCCCGAACGGACCCAGCCCGACGACGACGACGTCGCTCTGCCCGTCGACGGTGACCCGCTGCTGGGCGTCGACCGCCGCCGCCGCGGCCGCCGCGACCGCCGTAGGATCCCCCGCGCTCACCGAGGTGACCGCATAGTCGGCGGCGAAGTCACGCAGCAGCCGGCGGCGCGCCCGCGACCCCACCAGCTCCAGGCCACGGCCCAGCCCGACCGCCATCGCCTGATCGGCCAGCGACCACTCCCACTCCCGGCGGGTCAGGAACGGATAGTGCACCGGCGCCGTCGCGGCGTTCACCGTCACCGCGACGGCGAACACCCGCACCGCCTCGCACAGCAGCCGACCCATCCGCGCCGCCGGGCCCGCCGCCGCACCAACCCCCCCATCCCCGACGCCCCCAGCCCCGGGCAGGCCGGCGCGGCGGACCGCCGCGGCGACGCTGTGCACGTGACGCAGCGTCGCATACGACGACAGGCCGGTCACGAGCCCGCCCGCACCGACCGCCGCCGGGCTCTGCGCGACCCCGACATGCACCAGCAGGTCGGCGGTGGCGACCCGGCGGGAAACCTCCACCTGCTCGTCGGCGCCGGTCACCCCCACGACGGTGAGATTGTCCGGATCCTCCGCGTCATGGCTGCGCAACTGCCCGGGCCAGAACGAGCGGAACACCCGCTCCCCGACGATCCGCTCCACCTCGCCGGCGCTCAACCGCCGGTTCAACCCGTTCGCCACGACCAGCGCCACATCGTCGACACCGGCCGCCGCCGCCGTCGTCAGCACCGCCTCGATGACCCGCCCCCGCACATCCGGGCGACGCATCCGCGGCAACGGCGTCGACAGATCGTCAAAACTGATCGTCAGCCGCATCCCCGGACGCAGCAACGCCGCCAGCGGCTCGCTGCCCACCGGCGCTGCCAACGCCGCGGCGATCGCCGCCTCGACGTCACCGGCCCCGGGCAGCGACTCGGGCGGATAGACCACCCGCGTCCCGAGCGGGAACTGCTCGAGCAGCACGCCCTCACCCTGGTGCACCAGCAGCGGGGGAGTCCGCTCGTCGACCTCGAGCACGAACCCCGGTCTCACCAGCACGATCCCTTCCACGTCCGGCACGAAGGGACAACCCCTCCGTGTTGGCGCCCCGCCCGGCGGCGCAGCCCCACCATGCCCCCACCCGCCATGCCCCCACCCACCCCGGCCCCCGCCCGATCCCGGCACGCCCGCTCACAGCGCCACCGTCGGATCGAACGCGATACGCACCGCACCGAGCCGACCCGCGCACAACGCATGCTCCAACGCCTCCCGCCAGCGGGTCAGCGGATACGTCGCCGCGACCACCCCGTCCAACGGGGCGCCGGCGGCCAACGCGAACGCCCGGGCCAGCACCGAGGGCGCCGCGCCGAGCCGCGCCGCCCCCACCAGCTCCAACCCCCGCGCCCACAACGGCGTCAGATCCACCCGGCCCGTGGGCACACCCGAAAGCACCACCCGCCCCCCCGCCCGGGTCGTGCGCAGCGCCGTGGACAACGACGACGCCCGCCCCGCCGCGTCGAACGCGACATCCACCCCGCCGAGCAGGAACGCCCCACCCGCCCGCGGCGACACCCGCATCGCCTGCGTGGCCCGACGCACCCCGGCGACCGCCCCGCCCGGGTCGAACACCACGTCCGCCCCGAACCGGCGCGCCAGCTCCGCCTGGCGGGGATACTTCGCCACCACCGCCACCTGCCCCGCCTCTGTATGGGCCCGCAACGCAAGCACCGTGCACAACCCGGCCGCCCCCGCCCCGACGACGAGGACCCGCTGCCCGGCGCCGACCCGCGCCCGGTCCACGGCATGCACCGCGGCGGCCAGCGGGTCGACGAGCACCGCCCGGGCATCCGGCAGCGTCGCGGGCACCGGGCACAGCTGCCCACGGTGGGCGAGCATCACCCGGCTCCACCCACCGCCGCCCACCCCCCGCGCCAACCCGCCGTCACCGACCCCGCCGTCACCGGTCCCGGGGCCACTGCCCGGCGCCGGGTCGACGACGACCCGGTCCCCGGCGGCCAGCACCCGCCCGTCATCCAACGTCACCGACTCCTGCACCTCGGCGACGACCTCCTGACCCGGCACGAACGGCAGACCCACCATCGCCGTCAGATAGGCCGACACCCGACCCGTCACCAACGCCAGATCCGACCCGCTGATCCCCGCCAGCCGCGGCCGCACCGTCACCCACCCCGGGCCCGGCACCACCGGATCACCATGCTCGACATAGCGCAGCGGCGCCGCCACCCCGGCCAGCCCCGACCACCCCGACCGTCCCGCCCCGACCAGCCGCGACGCCGCCTGCCGCGGCACCGACGCATACAGCTCCAACCCGCGGGTCACCGCCCACCCCCCGACACCACGACCCCCGCCGACCCCGAGCCCGGTCCTGGTCCCGAGCCCAAGGCCGCTGCCGGCATCCCACCCGCCCCCGCCCCCGCCCGCGCCGCCGCGGCCCGCAGGCCACGCTCCCGACGATCCCCGACGACCAGGCGCGGCTCCCCGGCCGCCGACGCCCACTCCTCGATCGGCCACCCCGCCCCCCGCGCCACCGGATGCAACGCGAGATCCGGGTTCACCGCCACCGGGTTACCGACCGCCCGCAGCAACGGCAGATCCGACTGGCTGTCCGCATACGCCCACGACACCCCCAGATCCGCCCCCAACACCCGCGCATGATGATCGATAAACGCCGCCCGCGCATCCCCGACCAGCGGCGAGGACTCCAACCGGCCGGTCAGCAGACCATCTGCACCCACCTCCAGCCGCGCGGCGATCACATCGTCGAACAACGGCGCGAACGGCCGCGTCAACACCTCCACCGCCCCGGTCAACAGCACCGTGCGATGCCCCGCCGCCCGATGCTCACGCACCCGACGGATCCCCGCCGGTTTCACCCGCCGCAGCAGAATGTCCCCGGCGACCTCCACCACCAGCCGCTCCAACTCCGCCGGATCCACCCCCGCGTAGCGCGCGTACACCGACCGCATCAGATGCCCCCGGTCACGACGCTCCGCACGCACATACCGCGGCAACGCCACCGCCAGCGACGCAAGCTCCCGCACCCGCCGCGGCGCCGAGGCGTCCGCCAACCGCATCCACAGATACGACTCGATCACCGTCGCCGACGCCACCGCCCCGTCCAGGTCGAACACCGCCAGCACCCCGTCACCGGCGGCCAGATGCCCCGACAGCCGCCGCGGCGGCGCGGGATCACGCGGCCGGCGCAGCACCGCCGTCACCGCCGGGCAGTGCACGTCCTGCAGATAGTGCCGCCAGTCGAAACACGCCGGATCAAACCCGAACTCCGCCTGATCGGCCGGGTCCATCGCCGCGTGCAACGCACCCGTGGCGTCGTCGACATAGACCAGCTCCGCCTTCGTGTACGCCCGGTACACATCCGAGTAGCGGCGCAGAAACCCCACCCGGCTCTCCGCCCGCTCCAACTCCCCGGCGAGCCGGCGCACCCGTTCCGACGGCGGGGCATGCTCCAGCGCCCGGCCCGCCAACCCCACCAGCCGCTCCGAGCGACGCAGCTTCGCCTCCACCGCCGCTGCCCCCGCGAACGGCCACTCCGGCACCGCGAACGTCCCCCGGCCGCGCCGCGGCAACGGATCGGCCCGGAAATAGTCCCGCACATAGGCGTACAGATCCCGGAACAGCAACGGATTACGAAAACCCGAACACACCGTGTAATAGGCCGGGGTGCCCGCCGGCGGCACCATCGCCGCCGCCGCCAGGATCGCGTTGACAACCAGATCCACCGGGATGATGTCCACCACCGCGTCCGGGGAGGCGGGGAAGTCCGGCAGCTCACCGCGGCCATAGGCCAGGATCAGCGGCTCGGCCATCTTGAACCCCTCGATCCACCCCGGGAACGGCCGGCGCAGCGCGCTCTCGACGATCGAGGGACGGACGACCGTCAACGGCAGGTCCCCGTGATGATCCTCCAGATACCGCTCACCCAACGCCTTGGTGAACGTGTACGCATCCGTCCACCCCAGCACCTGCGCCCGCTCACCCCCGGCCGTCACCATCCGCCGCGCCACCCACGCCCGGCGCAGCCGCTCCGCCTCCGCCGACACCGTCTGCGCCCCGGCGGCGGCGAACCGCCGCGACGCCTGCGCCCGAAACCGCGCCGAACACTCCGGCGCCCGCGAGGCGTCCTCGGTCTGCTGGCGCACCCGCGACGCCGCATCCCACTCGGCCCGCCAGTCCACGTCATGGGCCAGCGGCCCCTCGGCGATGTGCCCCGAACGCAACCCAGCCACATACGCCGTCGACACATGCACCAGATGAGGCCTGGCCCCCCCGGCCGCAAGCGCCCGCAGCAGCTCCGCCACCCCGCCGACGTTCGTGGTGAACGCCTCGTCGACCGGCGGGTCGAACGACACCTCCCCGGCACAGTGGATGACCACGTCGATGTCGGCGGGCAGATCCGGCATCGACGCCAGATCCCCCTCGATCACCTCCACCCGCTCGGCGAGCAGCGCCGCCACCCCCGCCGCACCCAACGCCTCCCGCAACCCGCGGAACGCCGGCTTCCGCATCATGCGCGCCAGCCGCGCGGCCCCGCTGTGACTGCCCCGCGGCCGCACCAGCGCCACCACCGCCGTGCCGGGGAAGTCCGACAGCAACCGTTCCAGCAGCGCCTCCCCGACGAACCCGGTCGCCCCGGTCACCAGGACCCGCCTGCCCGCGAGCCGCTCACGCAGCCCCACCCTGACCTCCGCTGCCGTCACCTGCACCGCCACCTGCTCGTCCGGTGAGCATCCGCTGCACCGCCTGGGCCCTGCTCGTCCGGGTGGGCACCCGCCCCTCCGGAGCTCGCCCGGAGGGCAACAGTAGGCGACGATCCGCCCCCGTGACGTCAACCGGCGCACCGCCTGCGTGTGCCCACGCCGAGGTACGCAGGGAAACCTACCGTCACCAGGGCAGCGCCGTGACGGGCAGCCCCACCACCCACCCGCCGAGATGACCCTGCGCGTCACTCCGGCAGCCGGACGAACACGCCGGCCTCAGCCACCCGCGGCCTCAGCCAGCGCCCGCAGCAGCCGCGTGCACGAACCGGTCAGCCCCCACCGTTCGGCGAGCGCCCCCACCGCCGCCGGATCGACCGGCGCCGCCGGCAGCAGATCGGCGGAAGCACCCACCGGCACGTCCCGCACCACCGCCACCACCCCCACCGCGGCACGCACATAGTCCCGGGCGCCCTGCAACCGACGCCGCGCCCCGGCCGGCAGACCCGCACCGCCGTCGGCGTCAACCGCGGCGAGCACCGCCGCGAGCGACCCGAACCGGGTCAGCAGCGCCGCGGCGGTCTTCGCCCCGATCCCCGCCACCCCCGGCAACCCGTCACTGGGATCACCGCGCAGCACCGCGAAATCGGCGTAGGCCCGCCCCGGAACGCCGTAGCGTGCCGTCACCGCCGCCTCGTCGACCACCGCGAACTTCTCCACCGCGTACCGCACCCGCGCCCCGGCCGCGTCGTCGACGAGCTGGAACAGGTCCCGGTCACCGGTCAGGATGTCCACCTCCCCCCGGTGACGGGTCGCCAGCGTCGCGATCACATCGTCAGCCTCGAACCCGGCGGCCTCCGCCCGGGCGATCCCGAACGCGTCGAGGACCTCGCCGATGATCGGGAGCTGGACGAGCAGGTCGTCGTCCACCCGCTCGACCTGCCCTGCCCCTGCCCCGCCGGCCCCGGCATCGGCGGCCCGGTGCGCCTTGTAGGACGCCAGCAGCGCCACCCGGAACGCCGGCCGCCAGTCGGCGTCGAAACACGCCACGACCCGCTTCGGGCGCACCTCGCCGATCTGCCGGGCCAGCACGTCGAGCAGTCCCGGCACCGCGTTCACCGGGGTGCCGTCAGGAGCCCGCACCGAACGCGGCACCCCGAAAAACGACCGGAAGTACAGCGACGGGGTGTCGACAAGCATCAGCCGCCCGTCCGCCCCCGCCCGCTCACCCACAAGCACCGTCCCACTCTCCCCACGCACACAGCCGGCACCCATCCCAACGGGACCAGACCACGGACCAGAAACATCCACATCATCCCCTGTCCTCCTGCATACGCTCCGAACGTGCTGGAAGATCTCGACCGTCAAATCGTGCAGCTGCTGTGCCGAGATGGGCGTATGAGCTTCACCGACCTCGGCCGAGCCACCGGCCTGTCGGTCTCCGCCGTCCATCAACGCGTCCGACGCCTGGAACAGCGTGGAGTGATCGCCTCCTACACGGCGCTCGTCGACCCCGCCCAGATCGGCCTCCCCCTGACCGCCTTCATCTCGATCACACCGATCGACCCGAGCCAACCCGACGACGCCGCCGACCGGCTCGCCCACATCGTCGAGATCGAGGCCTGCCACAGCGTCGCCGGCGACGAGAGCTACCTGCTCAAGGTGCGGGTCGCCACCCCCGGCGACCTCGAGACGCTGCTGCAGCAGATCCGCGCCGCCGCGAACGTCTCCACCCGCACCATGGTCGTGCTCTCCACTCCCTACGAAGGACGCCCCCCCGCCCTGTGAACACCCCCCGGACCGCCCCCCGGACCGGACCGGCCGCCGCTCACCGCCTCAGGGCACGGCCACTACCCGGATCGAACAGATGGATCCGCGTCACATCCAGCGCGGCAGACTCACCACCGTGACCGACGACGCCCCCCGACCCGCCCGCACCATCCTGTACCGGGGCGGGCGCATCCACACCCCGGCCGACCCGTTCGCCACCGCGATGCTCACCGACGGCGACACCATCGCCTGGGTCGGCTGCGACGCCGCCGCCACCCGCCTCGGCGCTGACACCGTCATCGACCTCGACGACGCCCTGATCACCCCCGCCTTCGTCGACGCCCACGTCCACACCACCGCCACCGGCCTGGCCCTCTCCGGCCTCGACCTCACCGGCACCCCCACCCGCGCCGCCGCCCTCACCGCCCTCACCGCCCACGCCCACCGCCGCCCCGCCACCACCCTGTTCGCCACCGGCTGGGACGAGACCACCTGGGCCGACGACCCACGCCCGCTCACCGCCACCGACCTCGACCGCGCCGCCGACGGCGCCCACGTCTACCTCGCCCGCGTCGACGGCCACAGCGCGGTGATCTCCTCCGCGCTCGCCGCCGCCTCCGGTGCCCCCCACCACCCCGGCTGGCACCCCGACGGCACCGTCACCGGCCACGCCCACCACCTCGCCCGCCGGACCGCCGACGCCACCCTGACCCCCACCGGGCGCCGCGACGCCTGGAACACCACCCGCACCCGCGCCGCCGCCCTCGGCATCGTCGCCCTGCACGAGATGGCCGGACCCGACATCTCCTGCGCCGACGACCTCGCCGGCCTGCTCGCCCACGCCCGCACCGTCCCCGGGCCCGACATCGTCGGCTACTGGGCCGGAGACATCGCCACCGCCGTCGAACTCGGCACCGCCTGGGGCGGCGACGCCTTCGTCGACGGCTCCCTCGGCTCCCACACCGCCGCCCTGCACACCCCCTACACCGACGCCCCCCATACCTGCGCCACCACCCACCTCGACGCCGACACCATCCGCGACGCCGTCCTCGACTGCGCCGACGCCGGCCTGCAGGCCGGCTTCCACGCCATCGGCGACGCCGCCATCACCACCGTGCTGGACGGCTTCGAAGCCGCCGCCACCACCCTCGGCCACAACCGGATCACCGCCGCCCGCCACCGCCTCGAACACGCCGAAATGACCACCCCCGACCACCTGCCCCGCATCGCCGCCCTCGGCCTCGTCGCCAGCGTCCAACCCGCCTTCGACGCCCGCTGGGGCGGCGAGAACGGCATGTACGCCACCCGCCTGGGCCCCACCCGTGCCGCCGCCATGAACCCCTTCGCCGCCATGAACCGCGCCGGCATCCCCCTGGCGTTCTCCTCCGACGCCCCCGTCACCCCCCTGGACCCCTGGGGCGCCGTACGCGCCGCCGTCACCCACCACGCCCCCACCGCCCGCCTCTCCACCCGCGCCGCGTTCACCGCCGCAACCCGAGGCGGCTGGCGCGCCGCCCGCGCCGACACCGACGGCCACGGCACCCTCGCCCCCGGCGCCCCCGCCACCTACGCCGTCTGGGCCGTGCCCGGCGAACTCGTCGCCCAAGTCCCCGACGACCGCATCGCCGCCTGGTCCACCGACCCCCGCGGCGCCGTCGCCGGCCTGCCCGACCTGTCCGACCTGTCCGCACCCACCCCGACCTGCCTACGCACCGTCCTACGCGGCCGCATCCTCCACGACACCCTCACCTGAACATCACCGACCCGCACCTGAGCATCGCCCCCGCCCCACTGGGCACCCACCAGTCGCTTTGGTTTCGCCGGCGAATAGTGACACGGACCCGAGTCCCAGGCCGTCAAGACCGGCAGGACCGCCACACGCCCGCCGACCAGGGCCGGCGTGCTCAACGCGACCCACGTGACCGAAACTGGTCCGGTGACCCCACCGCCCGCCCGCCCCACCCCACCGCACCAGGCGGCCGGTGACACGGCCCCCACCCCACCAGCCGTCCCCGAACCGCCCGTGAACGGCGAACCGCCCGTGAACGGCGAACCGCAGGTAAACGGCAAACCACGCACGGGCCCGCGGCCAGACCCGGCAGGCCTGCGACCCACCCTGCTCCGCCACACCCGACGCCCGCTCGCCGCCCTCCTCGGCGGCGCCCTGCTCTACCTCGCCACCCCACCGGTCGGCTGCTGGCCCTTGGCCCCGGTCGCGGTCACCCTGCTCACCCTCGCCGTCCGCAACCGGCGCCTGCGCGCCTCCTACGGCCTGGGACTGCTGTTCTCCCTCGCCTTCTGCATCCCCCTCCTGCGCTTCGTCTCCTTCGTCGGCGCCGACGGATGGCTCGTGCTCTCCCTCGCCGAAGCCGCCATCCTCGCCCTCGTCGCCCCCGCCACCACCCTCGTCTGGCGGCTACCCGGAGCCTGGCTGTGGACCGCCGCCGTCTGGGTCGCCCAGGAATCGCTGCGCAGCCGAGCCCCCTTCGGCGGCTTCCCCTGGGGACGACTCGCCTTCACCCAGCCCGACAGCCCCTTCACCGCCCTGGCAGCCCTCGGCGGCGCACCCGCCGTCACCGCCGCCGTCGCCGCCACCGGCGCCCTCACCGCCCTCACCGCCCTCACCGCCCTCACCATCGTCAGGATCACCACCCCCACCCACGGCACCCCCACCCACGGCACCGGCACCGGCACCACACCCACCCCCCGCGCCCTCCCAACAGCCGCCGCGGCCCGCCGCCTCGCCGCCCCCATCCTCGGCACCGCCGCCCTCACCCTCACCGGCCTGCTCGTACCCCTGCCCACCACCCCCGAGCACGGCACCCTCACCGTCGCCGCCATCCAGGGAAACGTCCCCGCCGACGGCGGCTACCACGCCCTCGGCCGCGCCTTCCAGGTCACCGCCAACCACGTCACCGCCACCAGGCACCTCGCCACCGACGTCACCACCGGAACACGCCCACAACCCGACCTCGTCCTGTGGCCGGAGAACTCCTCCGACCTCGACCCCCTCACCAACCCCGCCGTCGCCACCGCCCTGCGCGCCGCCGCCCGCACCGCCGGCGCCCCCCTCCTCGTCGGCGCTGTCCTGGGCGGCCCCGGACCAGGCCACCTCCGCAACGCCGGCATGATCTGGACCGCCGACGGCTTCACTGGCCAGATGTACGTCAAACGCCACCCCGTCCCCTTCGCCGAATACCTCCCCGGCCGCGCCCTGCTCGAAAAACTCATCCACCGCTTCGCCGACGAGATGCCCAACGACTTCCTCGCCGGCACCACCCCCGGCACGCTCCACGCCGCCGGCACCACCATCGGGGACATCATCTGCTTCGAAGTCGCCTACGACGGCCTCGTCCGCGACACCGTCAACCACGGCGCCGATATCCTCGTCATCCAGACAAACAATGCCTCCTTCGGTCGCAAGGGTGAAAGCCAACAGCAACTCGCCATGTCACGCCTGCGCGCAGTCGAACACGGCCGGGCCACCGTCCAGGTCTCCACCAGCGGTGAAAGCGCCATCATCACCCCCGACGGCACCCTGCTTGCCAAAACCGGCCTCTACGAAGCAGGCATCCTCACCGCCGCGCTATCCCGACGTACCACCCGCACCCTCGCCGACCAGGCCGGGATCCTCCCGGAGGCGCTTCTCATCGCCCTCGGCCTGACCGCCATGATGGCAGGGGTGATCCACGCCCGGCGAACCCGCCCCACAAGCCCGGACCGTGACACCGCCAACGACGACATGACCGCCAACGACACCGGTAACGACGACACCAGCACCACCCGACCCGCCGCACAGCCCACACCACCCGGGCCGGCATGACCAGCACCTCGTAACCGGCACACCACCAAAGCCCATGACCCCGCGAAACGACACCGACAGCGCCACCCACCGTGACGCCACCCGGGCAGACACCGCCGCGGACATGGTCCCTGACCAGGAGAGGAAGCGCGTGGATCCCAACCGCGTTGTCGTCTGCGTCCCGACCTACAACGAGCGGGACAACCTACCGGACACCGCCCGCCGCCTGCGGACGGCCAACCCAACGGTCGACCTGCTCGTCATCGACGACGCCAGCCCCGACGGCACCGGGAAGATCGCCGACGAACTCGCCGCCTCCGACGACCACATCCACGTCCTGCACCGCGAAGGCAAATCCGGCCTCGGCACCGCCTACGTCGCCGGCTTCTCCTGGGCACTACGCCACGGCTACACCGTCATCGTCGAAATGGACGCCGACGGCTCCCACCAGCCCGAGCAACTACCCCGCCTGCTCGCCGCCCTCGACCACGCCGACCTCGTCATCGGATCCCGCTGGATACCCGGGGGAGAGGTCCGCAACTGGCCGCGGCGCCGCTTCCTGCTCTCCCGCGGCGCCAACCTCTATGTCCGCGCCGCCCTCGGCATACCCCTACGCGACGCCACCGCCGGCTTCCGCGCCTACCGCGCCGACGTCCTCCGCGACCGCGACCTGCACCGCGTCACCTCCCAGGGCTACTGCTTCCAGGTCGACCTCGCCTGGCAGGCCTGGCGCCGCGGCTTCCGCGTCCACGAAGTCCCCATCACCTTCGTCGAACGCGAACGCGGCACCTCCAAGATGAGCAACGCCGTCGTCGCCGAAGCCCTCTGGCGCGTCGCCTGGTGGGCCGCTACCACCCGACGCCACCGCCCCACCCCGAAGACAACCGCCACCGACACCACACCCCACGGCACCACACCCCACGAGCCCCTCCACACCCCCCAGAACCGTAGCGTCACCTCCGGCCACGCCTGAATCCGACGCCCACCAGCCGAACCAGCCCCCACCACCGCCCAACCCGACCCGCGGCCGCACGGAACCAGCCGGCACAACACGATGCGACACCCGGCCGGACCCGACGCGGCCACCACCGCACAAACGCAACACAAACGAACACGACACAACGAACCGACCGCGGACACGGCGAAAGGCCGGACACGGCAACCACCCCGCGCCCGACCCCTTACCGCACAACCACCCAAACGATCAGACCGATCAGGCTGAACGCCTGTCCGCACCGGTACCCCGCAGAACGGCCAACCGCTCCGCCAAGACCTCCTCAAGGTCATCCGTCGTCCGACGCTCCATCAGCATGTCCCAGTGCGTACGCGGCGGCTTCGCCTTCTTCGGCTCAGGCCGCTCACCATCGACAATGACCGACGCCCCACCACAAACCCTGCACTCCCACACCGACGGCACCTCGGCCTCAGCCGCGAAGGGCATGGTGAACTGGTGGCCGTTCGGACAGTCGTAGGACGCGGACTGCCGTGGGGCAAGCTCGGTGCTGCGGTCAGTCTCGTAGGACACAGCACCGAGACGGCTTCCCCGCAGGATGCGCTCGCCCATATAACTCCTCCGAGCGTCGAGACGTGTGCAACTACCCCTCGACAACGTTCCAGCCAGCCCAGACGTTCCCACCGACGAAGGACCACCAACACGACCATGAACACCCAGCGATCCCACTCCACCACAAAACACCGCACCCCCCGCTCCCGAACCCTGCACACCACCACCCTCGGCATCACCCGCGCCACCATCGGCATCCTCGCCCTCAGCCGCCCTGTCGACACCATCCGCCTCACCGGCGTCGACCGCGTCACAGCCGCCAGGCTCGCCTGGCTCGCCCGACTCGCCGGCATCCGCGACCTCGCCCTCGGCGCCGGCCTCCTCCACGCCCTGACCACCCGCCGCGACACCACCACCTGGCTGTGGGCCGGAATGATCGCCGACGCCGCGGACGTTGCCGTCCTTGCGACCACCACCACCCGCGGCGAACTCCCACCCATGATCGGCACCGCCATGACCACCGCCGCCCTCGGCGGCGTCACCGCCGCCGTCCCCCTCACTCTGCCCCGACACCACCCGAACACCGACACACCACCGACCACCGACACCGGGGGAGAGCACCACACCGGGGGAGAGCACCACCACCCCGCCCCGCCCACTCCCGCCCGCAGAAAGGCAGCCGTCGCACCATGACCGAGACCGACCCCCACGACACCACCACCCCCGCGGCCACCACCGGACCCGACAAAATCGTCAAGACCGACGAGCAGTGGCGCGCCGAACTCGACCCCGAGCGCTACGCCATCCTCCGCCGCGCCGCCACCGAACCCCCCTTCACCGGCGCCTACATCTACAGCAAAGAAAATGGCACCTACCGCTGCGGCGGCTGCGGCGCCGCCTTGTTCACTTCCGACACCAAATACGACTCCGGCTCCGGCTGGCCCAGCTTCACCCAACCCGCCGTCGCCGACGCCCTCGAACTCGTCGAAGACCATTCCCACGGCATGATCCGCACCGAAGTCCGCTGCGCCCGCTGCGGCGGACACCTCGGCCACGTCTTCGACGACGGACCCGGCCCCACCGGCCAGCGATACTGCATGAACAGCCTCGCCCTCGACCTCGACCCGAACTCCCGCTAGAAAACCCCGACCGACCCGTCGACACCTCCACCCCCATCGGCCGGCCGTTCTTCCGCAAGGCGACCGCTCGCCGAGTGCGGTGCGGCCCGTCGTCACTGATGACGATCTTTCTCCATGCCTCGGCCCACACCTGCGGGTCGCCGCCGCCGCGGCGACGACCCGGACCGAACATCTGCGGCTGGTGGCGCCGTGGCGCCCTACCTGGGGTGGCGGCTACCGGTGGGCCTGGAGCTGAAGGAACAAGTCGCGCACACCCGCGCCGAGGCGCAGCGGGGTGAGAGATCCGTCCGCGTTTTACGGGAGGTTCGTCCAACGGTGGGAAGCGACGTTGTTGTCAATCGACTGGCCAGCGCCTCTGCCCGTCCCTGCGTCGAAGGTGTACGGGGCGAGGTCCGGGAGGTAGACGCCGTTGTAGACTCCCCGGCGAGCGTGTGTCTGATGCGTTCCCCAGTACAGCCAGACGTCGTCCAGGGAGCCCGGGTAGCCGTTGTTCCACAACGAGGAGATCTGGTTGCGGCAGCTGCCCCAATCGTCGGAGTCACTGAGGTACGAGGTGCACCACGAATTGCCGAAGGGGTCCACTGCCTCGGTGTCTCGCCACAGGTGCAGGTGGCCGTCGGCCGTGGCGCTGGCGGAGGCGTCCGGGGCGGTGGCGGGCGCCGAAGGCCGGCCGGTTTGGGGGGCTGCCTGGGCGGTGGCGGGCAGCACGACCGCGCTGGCGGCCGATACGGCCGATACGGCCAGGGCACGGTAAATGGTGCGCATGATGGTCTCCCTTTTCGGTGTTTTCTTGGATGGTTTTCTCTTCCGCCCCGTCACATGCGGTCAGCGTAGCTGCGCAGTAATAGGGCAAAGCTGCGAGCTGGAGCCGGTGGGCGGTATCCAGCTCTGCGTGGTATTGGCGGTTGAGCCGCTCGGCGTGCTCCAGGTCGAGCGCCTTGGCTTTCGCGGCCAGACCGGAAACGGCAGCGCAGCGTGCCTCGGTGACGGCAAGTCCGATCTCCTGCTCACGGGGCAGCGAGGTCTCTTTCTGGTCCGGCAGGGCCTTCTCACGGAGCTCGGCAGGGCTGCGGTAAGGGCGACCGGCCGCGCGCATACATTCAGCCCACGGTTTGACGGCCTGGTCGAACCGCGGGTCTGCCAGCACGTGCTGTGAGCGGACCTGCGGGAGGGATTCCATGGTTACCTTCGCCTGGAACCAGGTAGGAAGGTCACCGTAGAGGGTGCGCTCGGCTTCCGACTGACAGCCCTGGGAGCTGCGCTGCAGCACCATGCCGTCAGGAGCGCGAGCGGTGACTTCAACAGGGTTCTGACCGTTTGCGGCCTTCAGGGCCTGCGCTCGGCGGGTGGGCGGCAGAGGAGTCGAAATGAAATAACTTGCGCGTTTCGAACCCTCCACAGGCCTGTGACC
>NZ_CDWRCL010000063.1:0-17404 GCF_977927575.1 Frankia sp. CcCS3 | reverse complement strand
GGCCCCGCCCGGTGCCCCCGCCCGGGGCGGCGTCGCCGGTGCCATCGGCGCCTGCGGTGCCGCCGGTGCCGCCGTGCCCACCGTTCGAAGGCGGCAGTGTCCGGGTCGGGACGTTCATGTCGAGTACGCCGAGTTCTCGTAGACGTACCCGTCGGTCAGGTCGTTCGTCCAGACGGTGACCTCGGCGTCGCCGGCGTGCAGATCGACGCCGATGCGCACCTCACGGCCGGACAGGTCGACGAGGTCACGGTCCTCGCCGGGGGCCCCGGCCCGGCAGACCTGCACCTCGTTGATGGACACGTCCAGCGCGTCGGGCTCGAAGACGGCCTTCGTGGTGCCGATCGCGGCGAGCACCCGTCCCCAGCTCGGGTCCTTGCCGTACAGAGCGCACTTGAGCAGGTTGTTGCGGGCGACGGCCCGGCCGACCTCCAGCCCGTCGTCCTCGGTCGCGGCTCCGGTCACGGTGATGGCGATGGTCTTCGTCGAACCCTCGGCATCGCCGAGCATCTGCTGGGCAAGGTCAACGCACACCTCGGTGACCAGCCCCGCCAGCTCCGCCTCGGGCAGGCTGACCCCGGCGACACCCGAGGCCAGCAGCAGCACGGTGTCGTTGGTGGACAGGCAGCCGTCGGAATCGACCCGCTCGAAGCTGACCCGCGAGGACGCCCGGATCACCCGATCGAGGGTGGCGGCGTCCGCGACGGCGTCGGTGGTGACCACCACGAGCATCGTCGCGAGCGACGGCGCCAGCATCGCCGCGCCTTTGCCCATCCCGCCGATGGTGACACCCGGGGTCGTCGACGAGGTGCGGACCGCGGCCTTCGCGACGGTGTCGGTGGTGCGGATCGCCTCCGCCGCCGCGGCGCCGGCGGCGGCGGTATCGGTGAGGTCCGCCACCGCCTTGGTGGCGCCGGCAAGCAGGTTGTCCATGGGCAGGCGGACGCCGATGAGACCGGTCGAGCAGACCGCGACGTCGCCGGCACCGATACCGAGCGCCCCGGCGACGTGCTCAGCCGTGGCGTGGGTGTCGGCGAATCCGGCCGGACCGGTGCAGGCGTTCGCCCCGCCGGAGTTGAGGATGACGGCGCGCAGCCGGCCGTCGGCGAGGGCTTGGCGACTCCAGAGCACCGGAGCCGCCTGGACCCGGTTGGCGGTGAAGATCCCGGCGGCGGCGTCGGACGGCCCGTCGTTGACGACGAGCGCCACGTCCGGACGGCCGGACGGCTTCAACCCGGCTGTCACTCCGGCGGCGCGGAAGCCCCGTGGGGCGGTGACGCTCAACTCAACCCTCTCCTGTCCCCTGTCCGCGTTGCTGGTCGATGTTGCTGGTCGATGGTCCCGCGTCCTTACCGGCCTGCCGGCCTGCCGAGCCGGAAACGGTCAGGGGGCGATGCCCTGAGCGGTCAGCCCGGCGGTCTCGGGCAGGCCGAGCATCAGGTTGGCGCACTGCAGCGCCTGGCCAGCCGCGCCCTTGCCGAGGTTGTCGATCGCGGTGACGACGATCGCCCGGCCGGTCTCCGGGTCGAAGGTCCCCTGCACATGAACGGCGTTCCCGCCGAGCGTCGCCGCGGTGTGCGGCCAGCGCCCCGGCGGCAGCACCCGGACGAACGGCTCCCCCGCGTAGGCGGACCGCAGCGCCTCGTACACGGCGTCCGCGTCGGTGCCCGGGATGGCCCGGCCGGTACTGGTCGCGAGGATGCCGCGGGGAAGCGGGGCGAGCACCGGGGTGAAGGACACCGTCACGGTCGTACCGGCGGCCCGGGAGAGGGTCTGCGTGATCTCGGGCCGGTGCTGGTGGGTGCCCACCTTGTAGGCGGTCAGGTCACCCATCACCTCGCTGCCGAGCAGGTTCACCGTGGCCGAGCGCCCCGCGCCGGACGTGCCGCTCGCCGCGACGACGACCAGGTCGGCGGGCTCCACAAGACCGCCGGCCAGCAGCGGCACGAGCCCGAGAGAGGTCGCCGTGGGATAGCAGCCCGGGACCGCCACCCGCCGGCTCGCGGCGATCTCCGCCCGCGCCCAGGGGAGTTCGGGCAGGCCGTAAGCCCAGGTCCCGGCGTGCTCCCCCCCGTAGACGCGCCGCCACGCCTCCGGGTCGACGAGCCGATGATCGGCACCCAGATCGGCGACCCGTACGGTGTCGGGCAGGGTGGCGGCCACCGCGGCCGACTGACCGTGCGGCAGTGCCAGGAAAACGATGTCCGCGTCAGTCCCGGCCAGCGCGGCCGCGTCCGTGAACACCCGGCCCTCCAGGTCGGGCAGGTGAGGATGCACGTCCGTCACCGGCCGGCCGGCGGACGCGTTCGCGGCCAGCGCACCAATCTTGATCTCGGGATGGGCGAGGAGCAGGCGCAGCAGCTCTCCGCCGCCGTACCCGCTCGCCCCCGCAACTGCTGCCGTCACACCCATGATTGCAATTTTATACACGCCAACTCATTGTCATGCAATGAGGCTGGCGTAACCCGCCTCGGCCTCAGGCGCGCAGGGACGCGCCGGTGAGCTCCGCCGCCCGGGCGACCGCCGCGTCCCGCACCGCGTTCGCCTCGGCGGCCGTCAGCGTCCGGTCCCCGGCGCGCAGCCGCAGGCCGAAGGCCAGCGAGCGCTGACCGACCCCGACCTGGGCGCCCTCGAAGACGTCGAAGAGGGTCAGGGACTCCAGCAGGTCACCGGCTCCGGCCCGCAGTGCCGCCGTCACGTCGGCGACCGGCACCTCGATCGGCACGACGAGCGCCACATCCCGGTCGGCGGGCGGATAGGTGGAGATCGTCGGCGCGATCATCGGCGGCGCCGCCGACGCGACCTCGATCAGGGCGTCGAGGTCCAGTTCCATCGCGCCGGCCCGGGGCGGGAGCCCGGCGGCGCCGAGCACCCGGGGATGCAGCTCACCCGCGTGGCCCACGACCCGACCGTCGATCGAGAGCTCCGCGAGGCGGCCCGGGTGCCAGGGCATGACATTGCCGGCCCTGACCGTCAGGGTGACGCCCACCGCCTCGGCGACCACGTGCGCGGCGTCCACCGCGTCCGCCCAGTCCGCGTCCCGGGCCGGCGTGGACCAGCCACCTGGCTCACGGCGCCCGGTGAGGAGCACGGCGACGTGGCGGGGCTGGCCGGGCAGGGTCGAGTCCAGAGCGACGATCTCCGCGGCGGAGGGCCGACGATCCACCGGCGGGGTGACGACGCCCGTCGGGATCCGTTCGCGTTCACGGAACACCAGGCCGCTCTCGAACAGGGCGAGATCGCGCTGCCCCCGGCCGATGTTGCGCACGGCCGCCGCGATCAGTCCGGGTAGCAGGGTCGTCCGCAGGTAGCCGGCATCCTCGGCGATCGGGTTCGCGATCCGGACCGCCGCGCGCCGCGGGTCGACCGCAGCCAGGCTGAGCGCGTCGGCGGCGTCCTCGGGCACGAACGGCAGGGTGAGCACCTCGGCGAACCCCGCGTAGGCCAGTGCCCGGCCCACTGCGCGGTGCATCCGCTGCGCGGCGGTGAGCCCGCGCCCCGCGGGCAGCGACGGCAGGGTCACCGGGATGGTGTCGTACCCCTCCAGCCGCATGATCTCCTCGACGAGATCGGCAGGCCGGGTCAGGTCGGGACGCCAGGACGGCGGCGTCACGATCAGGACACCGGGCAGGCCCCCGGTCGCCGGCCCGTCGGCCACTGCGCAGCCGACGTCGCCGAGCCGGCGCCGCACCACCTCGGCGGGGTAGGGCCGGCCGGCGAGGCGTTCCGGTTCCGTCAGCGGCAGGGTCACCGGCGCCAGGCCGGGGCGGCGGTCCAGGTCGGTCACGCCGGGCTCGGGACGGGCGGCGGCGAGCTCGACGAGCAGGTCGACGGCCAGCGCCGCGGCGACCGGCGCGAGCGCCGGGTCGACGCCGCGTTCGAAACGCCGCGACGCCTCCGAGGACAGCCGGTGCCGGCGGGCGGTGCGGGCCACCGTGATCGGGTCGAAGTGCGCCGCCTCGAGGACGATGTCGGTGGTCGTCGCGGACACCTCCGTGCTGGCCCCGCCCATCACCCCGGCGAGCGCGATCGGACCGGTGTCGTCGGCGATGACCAGATCCTCGGGGTCGAGAGTGCGGTCGACCCCGTCGAGGGTGCGCAGCGTCTCTCCGGCGACGGCCCGGCGCACGATGATCGCGCCGGTCAGCTTCGCCCGGTCGAAGGCGTGCAACGGCTGGCCGAGGCCCAGCAGCACGGCGTTGGTGACGTCGACCGGCACCGAGATCGACCGCATCCCGGACAGCGACAGCCGCCGCTGCCACCCCGGCGGGGTGGTGGCCCGCGAGTCGACCCCGGCCACCACCCGGGCGACGTAGCGGTCACACGCCGCGGTGTCCTCGACGACGACCGGATAGGCCTCCCCGGCGGGCCCCGGACCGGCGGCCAGGTCCGCCGACGCGCCCGGGTCCGTGAACGACAGCGCGAAGGCGATCGCCGCCTCCCGGGCGATCCCCCGCACCGACAGGCCGTAGCCCCGGTCCGGAGTGACCGCGATGTCGAGCACCTCGTCGGCGAGATCGAGCAGCTCGGCGACGTCGGCGCCGATCGGCGCCCGCGGCGCGAGCACCAGGATGCCGCCGGACTCCTCGCCAAGGCCCAGTTCCCGGGCCGAGCAGATCATCCCCTCGCTGACATGGCCGTAGGTCCTCCGCGCGGTGATCTCGAACCCGCCGGGCAGCACGGCGCCGGGCAGCGCGACCGCCACCCGGTCACCGACGACGAAGTTGTGCGCCCCGCAGATGACGCCGCGCACGCCCTCGCCCTCGGATCCGGCATCCCCGGATCCGGCGCTCTCGGCGACCCGGACCTGGCACCAGCGGACGGCCTTCTTCTTCGTCTCGACGATCTCGAAGTCGACGATCTCCCCGACGACCACGCCGGAGAACTCGCCCCCGGCGCTGCGCAGTCCCTCGACCTCGAAACCGGCCCGGATCAACGCGTCGGCGACGGCCCGCGTGGGCGGCAGCCCCGCCACATACTCCCGCAGCCAGGACATCACGATCAGCATGGGTCAGTCCTCGATTCCGAACGGCAGGCTGAACCGGACGTCACCGTCGACGAAATCGCGGATCTCCCGGATGCCATGGCGGACCATCGCGGCCCGTTCCAGCCCCATCCCGAACGCGAAACCGCTGTACCGGGTCGGATCGACCCCCGCGGCCCGCAGGACGTGCGGGTCGACCATGCCGCAGCCGCCGGCCTCGATCCAGCCCTCGTCCGAGCAGACCCGACAGGGCTGGCGGGCCGCCTCCCCGCGGCAGGCGAAGCACTGCACGTCCAGTTCCGCGGACGGCTCGGTGAACGGGAAGAACGACGGGCGCAGCCGCGTCGACAGGCCCGCCCCGAACAACGCCTGGGCGAAGACCTCCAGGGTGCCACGCAGGTCCGCCATGGTGATGCCCCTGTCCACGGCCAGACCTTCGAGCTGGCCGAAGACCGGCGAGTGCGTCGCATCGATGGTGTCGTTGCGGTATGTCCGCCCCGGGCACACGACGTACACGGGCAGCGGGCGGTTCAGCAGGGAGCGGATCTGCACCGGGGAGGTGTGGGTACGCAGCACCCGGCCCGCACCGGTCGGCGCGACGTAGAGCGTGTCGTGCTCGCTGCGGGCCGGGTGATCGGGCGCCATGTTCAGGGCCTCGAAGTTGAACCAGTCGTGTTCGACCTCGGGTCCCTCGGCGACCTCGTAGCCCATCGCCACGAACACGTCGGCAAGCCGGTCGGACAGGGCGGTCAGCGGGTGGCGGGCACCACGGCGGCGACGGTCGACGGGCAGGGTCACGTCGACCCGTTCCTCGTGCAGCACCCGGGCGTCGCGCTCGGCGGTGAGTTCGGCCAGCCGGGCGTCGTAGGCGGCCTGTACCGCCGTGCGGGCGGCGTTGTGCCGGCGACCGGCGTCGGCACGCTCCGCACGGGGCAGGGCACCGAGCTCCCGGCGGGCCAGCACCAGCGGTGCGGAGGCGCCCTGGATGTGGGCGGTACGGACGGCTGCCAGCGCGTCGAGGTCGGCGGCGGCGCGGATCGACTCCCGCGCCGCGTCAACGGCCGCGTCGAGCTGATCAGGGTCGAGGGCGTGGACCCGGGACGGGTCGACAGTCTCTCCAGGGGCGGGCACGGTGCTCATCCTCGTCATCGGGTGAAAAGCAGGGCCATCCCGGCGGGAAGCCGGGGTCGTCCGGCCTGCGGCGGAGTTCGTCCGGGCATGGGGTGTCCGGTCCTGGGGCGGCGGCGCGCGCCTGGCCGCCCGGGGCGCCCACCGGTCGGTTCGCGGTGCTCGGCGTCAGCCGAACACCGGGCCACCGGCGGGCACGAAAAATCGGAACTCGGCGCCGCCACCCGTGGCCCGGCCGACCGAGATGGTGCCGCCGTGCGCCTCGATCAGTGCCTTGGCGATGTAGAGCCCGAGGCCGGTGCCGTTCCCGCGGCCGGCGCCCCGCCAGAACTTCGTGAACACGCGCGCGGCGTTCGATTCGGACACGCCTTCCCCCTCGTCGGCCACGCTCACCTCCGTGCCGCTGTCCCTGCCACGCAGCAGTACCGTCACAGTACCCGCACCATGCCGCAGGGCGTTGTCGACGAGGTTGTGCAGTACCTGTTCAATCTTGTCCGGATCGACCCACATCTCGGGCAGTTCGCCCTCATCGCAGATGAAGAACCGGTCGGCGCCCGCCGCACCCGAGGCCACCTTGCCGTCCACCACCGAACGCACCCGGGCGGGCAGGTCGACGATCTGCTTGCGGACCTGAATGCGTCCGGAGTCGATCCGGGAGACGTCCAGCACCTCAGTGAGCAGGCGCGTGACCCGGTCGGCGTCGGTGTTGACCGTGTTCAGCATGAGCTTCTTCTGCTCGTCGGTGAACCGGTCCCACTTGGCGAGCAGCGTCGCGGTGAATCCCTTCACGCTGGTCAGCGGCGAGCGCAGCTCGTGCGCCACGGTCGCGACCAGATCCGCCCGGTTGCGTTCCAGCCGCTCGCGGCTGAGGGTGTCGCGCAGGGACAGCGACACCCGCACCAGCCGACCGGCGACCCGGTTAAACCGCACCGTGACGTGGAAGTCACGGTCGTGGACCGGACCCGCATAGGTCAGGCGCCGCTCCGGCTGCCCGGTGACCCGCGGCAGGTTCCGGCTGGCTGCCGAGCACTCCCACCAGTCGTTGCCCCGCTCGTCCAGCAACGGGAGGACCTCGGTCAGATGCCGGCCGATCGCAGACGGTCCGTCCACCCCGGTGAGCTTCGCCGCCGCCCGGTTGAACACCTCGACGACGCCGACGGCGTCGGTCACGATCACCGAGTCCGGTAGCAGGTCGAAGGCGGCGGCAGGCAGTGGGCCGTCCAGCGCGGCCGACGCGGCCGAATCGGTGGAATCGGGCGCGCAGCCGGGGCCGGGTGGCGGTACCTGCCCGGATGGCGACGCGACAGTGTTCATCACCGTCGACCACCTCCTCCGGTGCCGTCAGTACCGGACCTGCCCGTTCTCTGCGCCCGCGCCGACGCGTAAAGGCACAGGGCGGACGCAACCGCAAGATTCAGGGACTCGGCCTGACCGTACACCGGTACCCGCAGAACCGCGTCCGCGGCGGTCAGAGTAGCCGAAGCCAGCCCATGTGCCTCGTTACCGAACAGCCACGCCGTCGGCCCGTCGAGCTCACCGGCGGCGACGGCGGTGTCGATGTCGCGATCCGCGGCTCCGGACGTCGCCACGATGCGGCAGCCCCGGGCCCGCAGCCGGTCCAGCACCACGGCCAAGGCTGGTTCCACGATCACCGGGAGGTGAAAGTGGCTGCCGGCCGAGGAGCGCACGCACTTGCCCCCGAAGGGGTCGACACCGCTCCCGGTAAAGACGACGGCGTCCGCTCCGGCCGCGTCCGCGCTGCGGATCACCGTGCCGGCGTTGCCCGGATCGCCCGCGCCGATGCACACCGCGACCAGCCGGGGGGCGTGCAGGTCGGCGAGCCGGTGAGCGGGCAGGGCCGCGACCGCGACGAGGCCCTGGGGGGTCACCGTCTCCGACAGCGACGCCACGGCCTCGTCCGTGACGACCCGGACCGGCACCCGGACCGCCCTCAGCAGCTCCTCGTGCCGGGGAGTCGCGGAGACTCCGACGAACACCTCGAGCAGCTCGCCGACGGCCGACGCCGCGCCCACCGCCTGCGCCCCCTCGACCAGGAACCTGCCCTGCTCGCGCCGGGCCGCGGGCCGCTTGAGGCGACGCGCGGCGCCGACCCGCCCGGAGCGCGCTCCGGCGATCACTCCGGGCCCCGGGGAAGGGGCCCTCGGGGAAGGAGCCGTCGACGGTGGGGCGTCGGTCGTGGGGGACACGCGGGAGGCGGGCACGGGCCGACGTCGCGACGGGCTCAGGCGGCGGTGGGCTCCGGCGCCGCCGCCAGCGCGGCCCGTGCCACCTCGACCAGGGCGGTGAACGCGACCGCGTCGTTGACCGCGAGGTCGGCCAGAATCTTGCGGTCGACTTCGACACCGGACAGCTTCAGACCCTGCACGAAGCGGTTGTAGGTCAGGCCGTTCGCCCGCGCCGCCGCGTTGATCCGAGTGATCCACAGCTGCCGGAAGTCGCCCTTGCGCGCGCGGCGGTCCCGGTAGGAGTAGGTCATCGAGTGGAGCATCTGCTCCTTGGCCTTGCGGTAGAGCCGCGAGCGCTGGCCCCGGTAGCCGCTGGCCTGCTCGAGGACCGTACGGCGCTTCTTCTGGGCGTTGACCGCCCGCTTCACGCGTGCCATGAGGGCACCTGTCTCCTTCGTTCGGGTGCGTCCGGCGGCCCGGGCCGGAGTCGGCCGCCAACGGCGGGCCGACCGCGACCGGCGGGCCCGCCGCAGTCGGGGCCGGAGTCGTCAGCGGGCCGCGGTCAGCGGGCGAGCAGACGCTTGACGCGTCGGTTGTCCGCCTTCGTCAACGGCACCACGCCATCCAGTCTGCGGGTGAGGCGGCTGGTCTTGTGCTCCAGGTAGTGGCGGCGGTTGGCCCGCTGGCGCAGCACCTTGCCGGACCCGGTGACCCGGAACCGCTTGCTCGCACCGCTGTGGGACTTCTGTTTGGGCATGTTGACATCCTGACGGGTTACGTGGGTGGTCGAACAACCGGCGTGGCGAGATCCGGAACCGGTGGCGGCGCCACCGCGCGGACTGCCCGCCGTCGAGTCAGGCGTGGCCGGCCGGTTCCGGCACCCGCTGCGGCTTCGAACCCTTGTGCGGGGCCATGACCATGGTCATGTTCCGGCCGTCCTGCTTGGGCTGAGCCTCGACATAACCAAGATCGGCCACGTCGGCGGACAGCCGTTGGAGCAGGCGGATGCCGAGCTCGGGCCGGGACTGCTCCCGACCGCGGAACATAATCGTAATCTTGACCTTGTCGCCGGCCCGCAGGAAACGCACGACGTGACCCTTCTTGGTCTCGTAGTCGTGCGGATCGATCTTCGGCCGCAGCTTCATTTCCTTGATGACGGTCTGGACCTGGTTCTTCCGAGCCTCCCGACGCTTCTGGTCGGACTCGTACTTGAACTTTCCGTAGTCCATCAGCTTGCAGACCGGGGGACGAGCGGTCGGCGCGACCTCGACGAGGTCGAGATCGGCCTCCTGCGCCATGCGCATGGCCTCACCGATCGAGACGATGCCGATCTGCTCACCCTCCGCGCCGACGAGGCGAACCTCGGGGACGCGAATCCGGTCGTTGATACGGGACTCTGTGCTGATGTGTTTCCTCCGTTGCTCGACGCGCGGGCCTGACCTCACCGCAGCGGAGCACCGAGCCTGGTACACCAGGCTCCCGGCCGACAACCGCGAGAACGGCTCGGCCGACCGGCGACCCGGCCACCGCGGCCACCAGCCGGAACTCCGGCCTGAGGACCTGCTGACGTCCCGGGGTGGCGACATCAGTGCTGACATCGGGTGGAGGGCGAACCCCCGCTTGGTCCTGCCGATCAGGCTCCGCACCGTGCCCTGGCTGCCTGGGAACGGCAACGCCAGCGGACGGAACAAAACCAGCCGGCAGGCGGTCTGAACCCCAGCGTAGCACCAGACCGGGCGACACGACGATCACATCATCGTCCGGGCGCTCCGAAAGGGCCGGCGGCACTCACCTCGCGAACCGCACCGGCCATCGGCGCGTCGGGCGCAGGCCCCGCCCCAGATGGCGGCGCACCGCCGCGGCCTCCCGCGCGCTCACGAGCAGCACGGCCGGGCCCGAGGCCCGCGCCTGCTCCTGCGCCGGGTCCGGATCAGCGGCGAGCAGCCGGGGCAACCGCCGGGCGAGCAACTCCCCGGACCGCGCGTCCGCATCTCCGTCCCGGCGTACCGCGACGGCAAGCACCGGGCGTGGTGCGCCGGCACCCGGGAGGAGCAGTTCCGCCGGCCACACCTCGACCCGCTCGGTCACGGTCCGCAACGCCTCTTGGACCCGCTGCCGGGACAACGGTCCATCCGGATCGGATGGACGGCGCAGGGCGGTCACCCTCAGCTCGTCGAGGTCCGCGGCTTCGGTCGCACGTGGCGTGTCGAGAGTCCCGGGCGGCGAGTCGGAGTCGGATCCGCCGGGCACCGTCGCGGGACCGCCCGGCCCGACGTCCAGACTGGCCGAGCGCGGACCGGCCACGTCGATCACCACCGCTCCGAGCCCCAGCCGGACCGCCTCCGTACAGGCGTCCACCGCGGCGACCGGAACCGGCCGGGCCGAGGCGCGCCAGGCGGTGAGCGCGCTGACGCTGGAGAAGATCGGTAGCGCGGTCGCGCCGGACGGGGTGCGCAGGGTCGTCAGCGCCATCTCGCTGGTCTTGTCCGCACCGGTGACGGCGTCGGCGGCGGTGAGCCGAGCCTCGACTCCGACGAAGACCCGGGCCTGGCGCAGCGCGGCGGTCAGAACGGCGGGGTTGACCGGGCTGGCGGCGAGCGCTCGGGTGAGCGACTCATCGGCGCGGCCGTCATCGCCCTGACCGGACGGAGTCAGCAGATCGTGTGCCATTCTCGCCAGCCTAGGGCCCAGGCGACGCGGCGGGCCGGTACCGGATCGGGTCCGTGGCATTCACCATGGCTCGGACGGACCCGGGCCCGGGTTGGGGGCACCGACCGGGGGCGGCGATGGCGGACCGGGCCAGCACGGTGGCCGGTTGCGACCCGGGAAGCGGGGCGGTGGCGACCGCCCCGGCGAGGCGCTGGAAGGCGAACCTGGTCCGGCGACGCAGGCGGTACCAGCTGATCGGACGGCTGTCGGCGAGCGCCGCGTCGAACGGCACCGGCACCGTCATGTAGGCCCGGTCCTCAAGATGCTCGAGACGCAGCCGTGCCCCGCGGCTCAACCGGGAGGGATACGTCTCGACGACGGCCACGATGACGGTGGCAGCGAGATCTGGCCGACCAGCCGCGGTCAACGCGGTCAACGCGTCGTCCGCACCGGCGATCTCCGTCTCGCCGGCCCGGATCGTCAGCACGACGAGGTCCGCCCGCGCCAGCAGGGTGGCCGGCACCGGCTGGCTCCACCCCGGTGGGGCGTCCGCGACGACGACCGGATACCAGTGTCCGAGCAGGTCGAGTGCCCAGGCCAGCTCCTCGGGAAGCAGCCCCGGCCCGGTGAGATCACGCAGTCCGGCCAGCACCTCCAGGCCACCGGAGCCGTCGGAGGCGACGAACCGGCGCACGTCCTCCAATGAGGACACCGGTGGCCGCGCCGTGGCCAACTCCCGCAACCCCACGCCCGGTGGCATGAGGCCGACCCGGTGCGCAAGCAGCCCGGACTGGTCCGGGGAGGCATCCACGGCCATCACCCGATGACCGTGGTGCTCCGCGATCGCCAGTCCCAGACCCGCGGCGACCGTCGTCCGGCCGCCTCCGCCACCGAATCCCCCGACCAGCACCCGCCGCCCACCGGCCCGCGCCCGCGCGACCGGCGAACCGCCCGCTCCCGCGACGGCCGGGACCACCGCCGGACCACGGGACGGCGTCACCGCGGCCGCCGCCCGGACGGGCAGGGAAGGGGCCGGACCGGACCGCCGTGCCGGCAGGTTCGCGGGGACCGGGACGGACCAGGCTGGCTCCGTACCGGGCGTTTCGACCGCCTGCCGGCCGACCGTGGGTCCGCCCAGGGGGTCGGCGTCGAGCCACGCCTCCGGCACCGGCCAACCCGGGTCAGCCGCCGCGGACGGGGGAAGCCGCCCGGCTACGGGCCCGGCACCGAGCGAGCCGTCTGGGGGCGGCGCGGTGGCGGCCCAGGAAACGGGGACGACCGGCGTCCCATCCGGGAGGTTCACCGGCTGCCCGGCGGCGGGGACCAGTACCGCAATGTTCTCCCAGGTCTCCCCGGGCGGCGGGACGGCCGGAAACGGTGGGGGGACGGCCGGGGGCGGCGGCGCACCGGGCGGTGGATCCGGTGGCGTCGGGTACTGGTCCGGACCGGTCGGGTACTGGTCCGGCGGCCCGGCCGCCGACGTCGCGGCGGCGGCGAGGTCGGGCGTCCACCCCGCTCCGCCGGGCATGGTGAGCGAGGCACCGGGCCACGCGGAGCTCGGGCCGGGCGACGCGGTCAATGGAAGGCCCACGGGGGGCGCGCTCCGGCCCGACGGGGGCGGTGGCGCGGGCGGTGGGGCCGGTGGCATGGGAGTGGGCGGCGGGCCTGCCGTGCTCCCGCGCCCCCCGGAGGGGCCCCCCGTCCGACCGGCACCGGGCTCCGAACGGGTCACGCCCGGACGTGACCGGATGGGACGACGGGTAACCAGAGCGTTACGGGGCGTCTGAGGCTCGGTCAGTCGTAGGCCGAGCAGCGAGATGGGGCGCGCGTCCCCGCCACCACCCGGTTCGGTCGCGCCGGGATCCCGCCGGCCGGGCCCGGCCGCGATCCGTTCCCCGACCTCCGGATTCCCTCCGACCGGGCCGGTCGACGCCGACGTCTCGTCACCGTTCCAACTCCCACCGTGACTTACCATCCGCGCCACCCCGCCCCCATGTGTACCGGCCGACGGGACCTCCTCCGATCCCACCGCGAAGTATGACGCCAGAGCGCAAGGGCACCGATACGACGTGAGACCACAGTCTCGTGTAACCGGCCGTCCCGACAAGAGCACCGGACTGATCGGGACAGACTGATCGGGACAGCCGGAATCAGAGCCACGAGCAGCGAACACACCACCGACACACCCGATCCACTTCGAATCGCCATGTGACGGCAACACCATACCGAGAGCATGTCACGCGGACGGATCGGCCTCGCACCGTGCGTGTGAACTCCTGATGCGGAACGTTCCGGCCAGTGACGGCGTGGGAGCTCAGCCGGCGAGTTCCAGATCGCGCAGCACCGCGGCGGTGCCCAGCGCGGCCAGGGTCGCCTCCCGGCCCTTGTCCTCGCTGGACCCGGGCAGCCCGGCGCGGTCCCGGGCCTGCTCGACGGTGTCGCAGGTGAGCACGCCGAAGCCGACGGGGACGCGGGCGTCGAGGGTGACGCGGGCGAGCCCCGCGGTGACGAACTGACAGACGTAGTCGAAGTGGGGGGTGCCGCCCCGGATGACGACACCGAGGGCGACGACGGCGTCATGCCGCGCCGCCAGCGCGGCGGCGATCACGGGAAGCTCGACCGCACCGGAGACCCGCACGACGGTGGGTGCCGTCGCGAGGCCTGTGTCCTTCGCGGCGCGCAGCGCGCCAGCAAGCAGCGCATCGGTGATCTCGGCGTGCCATCGGGTGGCGACCACCGCCAACCGCATGCCCGCGACGGGCGGAAGCACCTCCGCGGGAGCCCCGAGGCCGCTCACAGACCCTCCCCCTCGGCACAGTCGGCCCCGGCGGGCGTACCCGGGCCCGCGCCGCCCGCGATGGCCGTGCAGCCGGAGGTGACGGGCACCCTCGACGCTCCCGGCACCCCCGGCACCCTCGACGCCCCCGGGATCCAGCGCGAGCCGGCCGGCTCGTCCTCGCCCACGGCCCTAGGCAGATCGGACATGCCGGGTAGACCCGGAAGGCCGGGCAGACCGGGAATGACGTGTCCCATCCGGTCCCGCTTGGTGGTCAGGTAGCGCAGGTTCTCCGGCGTCTGGGTGACCGGCATCCCGATAAGTTCGACGATGCGCAGGCCGTAACCCTCCAGCCCGGCCCGCTTCGTCGGATTGTTGGACAGCAGCCGGAGGCCGCGCACGCCGAGGTCGACCAGGATCTGGGCTCCGGTGCCGTAGTCGCGGGCGTCGGCCGGCAGGCCCAGCGCGAGGTTGGCATCGACGGTGTCGTGGCCGGCGTCCTGCAGCTGGTAGGCCCGCAGCTTGTGCATCAGGCCGATGCCCCGGCCCTCGTGGCCCCGCATGTAGAGCACCACCCCGCGCCCCTCGGTCGCGATCATGCGCAGTGCCGCGTCGAGCTGGGTTCCGCAGTCGCAGCGCCGGGAGCCGAAGACGTCCCCGGTGAGGCATTCGCTGTGCACCCGGACCAGCACGTCCTCGCCGTCACCGAGCTCGCCTCGGATCAGCGCGATGTGTTCGACGCCGTCGAGGATGTTGCGGAACCCGACCGCCCGGAACGCCCCGTAACGCGTCGGAAGCGATGCCTCCGCGACCCGCACCACCTGCTTCTCGGTCCGCCGACGGTAGGCGATAAGATCGGCGATGGAGATCAGTAGCAGCCCGTGCTCGCGGGCGAACTCGGCGAGCCGGGGAAGCCGGGCCATCGTCCCGTCGTCGTTCACGATCTCGCAGATCGCACCGGCCGGCCGCAGCCCGGCGAGCCGGGCGAGGTCGACCGCGGCCTCGGTGTGGCCGGGGCGGCGCAGCACCCCGCCATCCTTGGCGCGCAGCGGGAAGATGTGGCCCGGCCGGCTCAGGTCGCCGGGCATGGTCTGCGGGTCGGCCAGCAACCGGATGGTGCGGGCCCGGTCGGCGGCGGAGATCCCGGTGGAGACGCCGTCGCGGGCGTCCACGGTGATGGTGAACGCGGTGCCCATCCGCTCGGTGTTGTGCGGGACCATCTGGTCCAGTTCGAGCCGGTCGGTGTTGGCGGCGTCCATCGGCACGCAGATCACACCGGAGGTGTACCGCGTCATGAACGCGACCAGCTCGGGTGTGGCGGCCTCCGCCGCGAAGATCAGATCACCCTCGTTCTCCCGGTCGGCGTCGTCGACGACGACGAGCGGGCGGCCGGCGGCGATCTCGGCGAGCGCGTCCTCGATGGCGGCGAACCGCACGTCGGCATAGCCGGCGGGAAGGGCACCGGCGGGAAGGGTGGCCGTCGAGAAGGCGCCGGCCGCGGATGTCGTCATCGGTGTCGTCCGTTCGGTTCGATGGGGCCGGCATGCAGCTTCTCGACGTACTTGGCCAGCACGTCGACCTCGATGTTGACCAGGGAACCCGGCGCGCGGCGACCCAGCGTGGTCAGTGCGAGCGTGGTGGGGATCAGGCTGACCGTGAAGGTGGCCGGTGAGTCGCCACCGGCCGGCGAGATGTCGACGACGGTCAGGCTCACCCCGTCCACCGTCACCGAGCCCTTCTCCACGAGGTAGCGGTCGAGCCCCTCGGGGAGCGCGATGCGCACGAGCTCCCAGCCCTCACCGGGCTGCCGGTCGAGGACCGCGCCGACGCCGTCGACGTGCCCCTGGACCAGGTGGCCTCCCAGCCGGTCCGCCAGCCGGACGGGACGTTCGAGATTCACCCGGTCACCGACGGCGAGCTTCCCGAGAGAGGAACGCACCAGCGTCTCTCGCATCACGTCAGCAGTGAACGCCGACGGGCCGTCCGTTGTGCCGGGTGGGCCGCCGGCCGTACCGGTCTCGGCGCCCCCGTCGAGCCCCGGGCGGGCGAAGGAGGTCACCGTGAGACAGACACCGTTGACGGCGATGGACGCGCCGTGACTCACATCACCCAGAACCGTCTGACAGGCGATGGTGAGTGCCGCCGACTCCGACCGCGCATCCACCGCGGTCACCACGCCGAGTTCCTCAACGATGCCGGTAAACATCCGACCCGTGCCCCTCGCTCCCGGGCACCCGCACCCTGGGCGAGGAGAAACCACGCGGGACCACGCCGGCACGCTCACGCCGGCACGCGCCCGCGAGCAGTCAACGACCACCACGGGCACTCGGCCCGCGCGCATCCTCCCATCCGGACTTTAACCGTCGGTCCCGGAATTCCACCGGGTCAGCCGTCCCAGTACCTGCGGACGGGTCGCGGACTGTCACCGCCGGTTCGGAGTTTCACCGACCCCGGAGCGCGCGTGCTGTTAGTTGTACTGCCTCAAGTCTGGCATATGAAGCCGCCGGACGCGGTCACGCCGGCCCAACCGCCGAGCGTGGCGCGGGCGGGGACAGCCGGGGCGCCGCCCGCAGCGCCTGCTCACGCAGCCGCTCGACGGCCTGGCCCGGATCGGCCGCCCCGAAGACGGCCGTGCCGGCGACGAACACGTCCACACCCGCCACCGCGGCCCGTTCGATCGTCTCGGCGTTGACCCCGCCGTCAATCTGCAGCCACAGGTCCAGCCCACGGGCGTCGAGCAGGCGCCGGGCGGCCTCGATCTTCGGCAACACCTCGGTCATGAACGTCTGACCGCCGAAACCCGGCTCGATGGTCATCAGCAGCAGCAGGTCGAACCGGTGCAGGTCGTCGAGATAGTGCTCGATCGGGGTGTTCGGCTTCACGGCGAGGCCGGTGCGGGCCCCGGCCGCCCGGATCGCCCTGGTGGTGCGGGGCAGGTCGGACACGGCCTCGGCGTGAATGGTGACGTTCGCCGCGCCGCGCTCGGCGTACCCGGCCGCCCAGCGGTCGGGATCGTCGATCATGAGATGACAGTCGAGCGGAGTATCCGTCACCGCGCGCAGGGCCGTCACCGTGTCCGGCGCGAACGCCAGGTTCGGGACGAAGTGGTAGTCCATCACGTCAACGTGCAGCCAGTCAGCCTGCCCCTCGACCGCCAGGGCCGCGTCGGCGATCCGGCCGAAGTCGGCGGCGAGCAGGCTGGGGTAGATCTGCGCGGTGGCCATTTCGCGAGGGTATCGGCTCCCGGGTCCGACGCCTCAGCTGTCGACCCGGCGCAGCAGGGCGACGAACATCGCATCCGTGCCGTGGAGATGCGGCCAGAGCTGGACGAACGGGCCGTCACCGATCCGGTCGACCTCCGGCAGGGTCAGGCGGGCATCGAGGATGGAGGTGTCGGCGCGTTGTCCGGCCACGCCACGCACCACCTCGACGCTCTCAGCCGGGTGCGGGGAACAGGTCGCGTACGCCACCACCCCGCCCGGGCGGACCAGGTCGAGCGCGGCAACGAGCAGCGCACGCTGGAGCGGGACGAGCGCGGCCACATCGGCCGCGGTCCGCCGCCACCGGGCCTCCGGCCGACGCCGCAGTGCTCCGAGGCCGGTGCAGGGGACGTCGACCAGCACCCGGTCGGCCCCATCGGGCCGCAGCGGCGCCGCCCGGCCGTCGGCGCGCACCGTCCAGGCC
>NZ_CDWRCL010000062.1:0-18025 GCF_977927575.1 Frankia sp. CcCS3 | reverse complement strand
GGCCATGACCTGACCTGGCGTGGTGCCGAGGTGCTGTATCTCCGGCTGCTCAACCACCGGGGCTACGAATACGAGAACATTCTCTTTGGAAATGTCATAAACGAGCGGTACCCATACTTCGTCGGCAAGTTCACCGGAAAGATCAGCAGCTATGTGAGCACGCTCGGCCGCGAGTTCCGAGAGATCCTCGAGACGGCGTGCTTCACGTACGTCGAACAGTTGGTCAAGGTTCCGGCGATCATAATGATCATGTTCTCGGTGAACCTCTACTCGGGCCTGACCTTCCTGGGTTCCGTCGCGATTATGCTTCTTGTCGGCAGGCACACCGTCAGTCGTTCGGCCCGCGCGGAGAAGCGGCTCGCGGACGAGGTCTCGGAGATGGACGGTTACGTGATCGACGTCATCTCGAACTTCGTGAGTGTGAAGTCGTTCCTCCAGGAGGAGGCTGAGTACGAGCGGGTCCGCCGGCGTCGTCGCCGGGTCATCGCCGCCGCGTATCGCTCGTCCTTCTGGAGCATTGTGTTCTGGAACCTCGATGAGCCTCGTGGTCCGGTATCTCGTCTGGCCGGTGTCGATCGTCCTCAACCTGCATCTGTTCCTCCGCGGTGAGATGAGCCTGGCCCAGTTCACGACCTTTCTCTCCGCGCTGGTCCTCTTCTCCGACTTTATCTGGGGGACGGTGTGGGAGATCGCGCAGCTTAATCTCCGGCTCGCCCGAATCGAGGAGGCCTACCACTAGCTCTTCGCTGGTCGGGACATCCTGTCGGCCAGTCCGGATAATTCGGCTGGTCCGGATAATTCAGCCGGTTCAGCCGGTTCGGGCCGTCCCGCGGTTCTTCCCGTAGTTTCCGGTCGGCTGCAGTTCCAGGGCCTGTCGTTCGCCTATCCCGAGAACGACCGGAACCTCGTGCTCGCGGGCATCGACCTGGCCATCGAGCGGGGCGAGAAGATCGGCATCGTGGGTCGCAGCGGAAGCGGCAAGACGACGTTCATCAAGCTGTTGCTGGGCTACTACCCGCTCCCGCCGGGCATGGTCGCCGTGGACGGTGTTCCGGTGCCCAACCGCCAGCTCGCCCGGGGCATCTCCTACGTTCCGCAGGACACCACCCTCTTCCACCGGTCCATCCGGGACAACATCGTCTACGGCACCGCGGGCCCGGTGACCCAGGCGCAGGTGGAGGCTGCGGCGCTGCGGGCCCACGCGCACAGCTTCATCTCGCGGGCGCCCGACGGTTACGACACCGTCGTCGGGGAACGCGGCATCAAACTCTCGACCGGGCAACGGCAGCGGATCGCCATTGCCCGCGCCTTCCTGGACGACAAACCCATGCTCATTCTGGACGAGGCGACGAGCGCACTGGACAGCGAGAGCGAGGTACTCGTCCAGAACGCACTCGAGGACCTGTGGCGAGACAAGACGGTGATCGCCGTCGCGCACCGGCTGTCGACCCTGCTGCACATGGACCGCATCGTCGTCCTCGACGACGGCCGCGTCGTGGAGCAGGGGTCCCATCACGAGCTGCTCGAGCGGCGGGGGCGCTACCACCGGCTGTGGCAGCGGCAGAGCGGAGGAATGATCCCGGTCGAGTAGTCGCCGGATGACGGTGACCACCCGACCACGACGAGCGGAGGGCCTGTCCTACCCCTACAGAACCGTTGACGGAGCCTGCGCAGGGCTGTTAGCTTGCTCAAACGAAACGAAAACGATTTTCGTTTCGTTTGAGTCAACGCGGGCATCCGCTGTCCATCGATCAACCTATGTCGGTACGTGCCACGCCGACGCCATCGGTGGGTGCCGCGGACGCGGTACGGCTGCGGGCGGTGGCGGCGCTCCGACCCGCCCGCGGGATGCCCGCGGTCACTGCCGGCGCCGTGCTGCCGCGGGCGGCGCGCAGCGCGCGCGGCAGGTTCCTGATCACTCTGCTCGCCCTGGTGCTGGCGACGCCGATTGTTGTTGGGGCAGCGATCGGCGTGGGTTCGGTATCGGTGCCTCCCGGCGAGGTGTGGTCCAGCGTCGTGGCTCATCTGACCGGCAACGGTGCTCAGTCCTCGATGATCAACGATCAGATTATCTGGCAGGTGCGGACGCCGCGGGTGTTGCTGGCGTTCGTGCTGGGTGCGGGCCTGGCCGTGGCCGGAGCCGTGCTGCAGGCGGTGGTGCGCAACCCCCTCGCCGATCCGTATGTGCTGGGCGTGTCCTCGGGGGCCTCCGTCGCCGCGGTCGCTGTCCTCACCCTGGGAGGTGGTCTCGTCGTCGGGGCTTGCCGCGGCGGTGGGGGTGTCGGGGGCGGCGTTCATCGGTGCCGTTCTCACCCTGGCTCTCGTGATCGCGTTAGGGCGTAGGCGCGGTTACCTGGACCCGCAGCGGCTGCTGCTCGCGGGGGTGGCGCTGACCTATCTGTTCCAGGCTGGCACCAGCTACCTGCAGTTGCGGGTCGGTTCGAACCAGCTCGCCGCGGTGCTGGTCTGGCTGCTGGGAACGGTGTCGGGGGCCGAGTGGGACACATTGGGGCTGCCCGCGTGCATCGTCGTGGCCGCGACGCTGTGGCTGCTGGCGCAGGCCCGGTCGTTGAATGCCTTGCTGCTCGGCGATGAGGCCGCCGCCTCGCTGGGTATCCCGGTCAGCCGGCTGCGGACCCAGCTGCTGATCGTCACCGCCGCTCTGACAGCGTCCGTCATCTCCGTTGCCGGCGGTGTCGCGTTCGTCGGCCTCATCGCGCCGCACTGCGTCCGGATGCTCATCGGGTCGGACCACCGGCGGCTGCTCCCGGTGACGGCGCTGCTGGGCGGAACGTTCCTCGTGCTGGCCGATCTCCTCGGCCGGGTCGTGGCCCGGCCGTTGGAGCTGCCGTTGAGCATTATCACCGCGGTCGCCGGGGTGCCCTTCTTCCTCGTACTGCTGCGCCGGTCGGGACGGGCGAGTGGTGCCTCGTGACGGGCCTTCGCCTGGAAGGTCTGGGTGTCGTCGCCGACGGGGTACAGATCGTGTACGACTTGACGGTCGACTGCCCCCCCGGCGCCTTCGTCGGCCTGGTCGGTCCGAACGGCAGCGGGAAGTCGACCGTGCTGAAGACGGTCTACCGGGCGGTGCGGCCGACGTCCGGTGCGGTGCTGCTCGACGGGACGGACCTGGTCAGGGACCTCACCCCGCGCCAGTCGGCGCGGCGGGTCGCGGCCCTGGCGCAGGAAAGCCCCGATGGCTTCGACTTCACCGTCCTTGAGGTGGTCGCGACCGGGCGGACCCCCCACCAGAGCGCGTGGAGCCCGATCTCGGCCGGGGATCATGAGATCATCTCGGCCGCACTCGACACTGTGGGCATGGCCGCGCACGCCGGGCGGGCGTTCGCGTCGCTGTCCGGCGGCGAGAAGCAGCGGGTCCTGCTGGCGCGCGCCCTCGTGCAGGCACCGTCGGTGCTGATTCTGGACGAGCCGACCAACCATCTGGATATCAGCACCCAGCTGAGCCTGCTGGAGTTGGTGCGCTCACTCGGGATCACCGTGCTCGCCGCGTTACATGACCTCAACCTCGCGGCGGCCTTCTGCGACCGGCTCTATGTCCTGCACAACGGCACGGTGATCTGTTCGGGAAAACCGGAGGACGTCCTGACCGCCGACCTCATCGGCCGCGTGTTCGGGGTGCGCGCCGACCGGAGCGTCCACCCGGTGACCGGCCGCCTCCACCTCGCCTTCTCCAGTCTTCCCTTCCCCAGCCCGTCTTCCTCCAGCCTGCCCGGAACAGACGAGCCGGCCCCGGTGGTAGCTGGCGCGGAAATCCCGATAAAGCAATGACCCGATGAAGCAATGGAAGGAAACAGAACCCGATGAAGAAACTCGGCGCCGGCGTCGCGGTCGCCGCCCTGCTCGTTGTTACCGCCGGTCTCACCGGCTGCGGGTCCGGTTCGACCACCGGCGTGGGCAGTGCGAGCGCGGCCGGTACCCGCTATCCCGTTGAGGTGGCGAACTGCGGCCGGACCCTGCACTTCGACAAGGCCCCGGCGCGGGTCGTCTCCGGGTGGACCACCAGTACCGAGCTCCTCATCGAACTGGGCCTGACGGACCGGATCGTCGGCCAGTACAACACCAGCAGCGGCACACCGGCGGCGAAGTACGCCAGTGTGGAGGCGAAGCTACCCGTCCTCGGTACCGGCGCACCGACCCGAGAGGCGCTGCTCGCCGCCCGGCCCGACCTGATCTGGGCGGATGGCAGCTATCTGTTTGACGGCCGGCAGCTCCCCACGATCGCCGAGCTGGCGGCCCAGGGCACCCAGGTGATGATTCTCAGCGGGTTCTGCACCGACGACGCCACTAAGGCGACGGTCCGTGACGTCGACACCGACCTGACCGCGCTCGGCACGATCTTCGGCATTCCGGACCGGGCCAGGCAGGTCCAGGCCGACATCAACGAACGGCTCCGCCAGGTCGCGACGAAGATCCAGGGCAGGGACCCCGTCCCGGTCGCGATGGTCGCCACCTACCAGGGAACCGTCTACACCTACGACGGCGTCTACACCGACATCGCGCGGCTCGCCGGGGTGCGGAACATCTACGCGGGCACCCTGCCCAAGGGCAAATACTTCAGTGAGCTGTCGGTGGAGGACCTCATCAGCAAGAATCCCGGCACCCTCGTCTATCTGCTCAGCGGCAGCGAAACCGAGGCCGAGGCCGAGGCCCGCAAGTTCCTCACCTCCCGGCTCCCGACCGTGGCGGCAGTCCGCAACAACCGGATGTTCTTCCTCCCGCAGTCGGACTCGGCCAACCTCGCCGGCGTGGAAGGCGTGACAAAGCTGGCCGCCGCGCTGCACGCCTGAGCCGCAGACCCAAAAATGTGGGACAACCTGAGATGAGTAACAACCTGAGATGAGTACGGTACCCGCCTTCCGGCTTTTCCTGGCGAGCCGGGCTGTCTCCTGGGCGGGTTCGGCGATGACGCTCGTCGCGCTCCCGGTGCTGCTTTTCCAGCGCACCGGGAGCGGCACGCTCGCGGGCGTGCTGGTCGGTCTCGAAGCGGTGCCCTACCTCGTGCTCGGACTGCCCGCCGGTGCCCTGGTCGACCGCTGGGATCACCGGCGCACGATGGTGGTCACCAGTTGCCTCAGCGGCCTGACGATGGCCAGCATCCCCGTGGCCCACTGGGCCGGTGTCCTCACCACACCCCATCTGCTGATCTCCGCGGTGCTTGTTGCCTCGGTCTTCGTGTTCTTCGATGCGGCCAGCTTCGGCGCAGTCCCGGCGATCGTGGGACGGGACGCGGTGGCCGCGGCGACCGGGGCGATGGTGTCGGTGAGCACCGTTGTCAACCTGGTCGGGCCGGCCGTCGGCGGGGTGGCCGCGGCCACGGTGGGCGCAGCCAATGTGCTCGCCCTCGATGCGCTCAGCTACCTGGTCGGTGCCATCCTGCTCTCCCGGGTGCGCTGGGCCGTGCCGGCCGCCGCCGACCGGAGCGGGGCCGACCGGAGCGGGGCCGACCGGAGCGGGGCCGACCGGAGCGGGGCCGACCGGAGCGGGCCGGCTGGCAGCCGGGTGAGCCGGACCCGTCGCGACATCGCCGAGGGCCTGCGCTACATCCGGGGGCATCGCCTCATCCGGACTCTGACCCTGCTCGGGGCCGGCAGCAGCCTGTCCGGGGGCGCGGTCACCGGCCTGGTCGTCGTCGTCGCGGTACGGCAGTTCGGCCTTCCCGACGACGACCCGCGGATCGGTCTCCTCTACGTCGCCGCCGCGCTCGGAACGCTGATCGTCAGCCAGCTGCTCAGCCGCGTGCACCGACACGTCCCCACCGGAACGATCACACTCGGTGCGTTCGGAGCCAGCACGCTCGCCCTGATCGGCTGGTCGCTGAACACGGCGTGGCTGCCAGGGATGGGCATCCTGCTGCTCTGGCAGGCCAGCACCTCCCTGGTCATCCTCAACGGCATCGTCGTCCGGCAAGCCGTCACCCCCCTACGCCTGCAGGCCCGGGTCAACACCACCGCGAGGATGATCGCCTGGGGCGGGACGCCGCTGGGTGCCGTGCTCGCCGGCATCCTCGCCGATGCCTGGGGCACCCGGGCCGCTCTGCTGACCGCCTCGGCCGAGGTCGGCCTGGCGCTGGTAGCGGGCCTGATGGCAGGCCTCGGCCACACCGGCAGGCTTCAGGACCTGATCAGGGCCGACGAGGTACCGGCCAACCCGCCGCAGGCCGGGCCCGGTGGGCCGGACGCCGAGGTCCGGGCGGTGACAGCCGCCGAATGAGCCCCCGAATGAGCCGCCCGGCTGATGTGTGGATATCGGCCCATCCCCACGCCACTCGTGCTAGTGTTCCTGTTGAAAATGAAAACCGTTTTATTGCGAAGGAGGTGAAGCATGGCGGAGATCTCGTTCGAGGAGCTGGCCGAGGCGCCGGTCCTCGCTGCCCCGCAGGACCCGACCACGCACGCGCTCGTCCAGAGCCCGTTCGCGTGGGACGACGAGGAGTAGTGCCCCCGGTTCACTGAGGGCACCGAGTGCACCTTGGTGAGCCAGCGCAAGCCGTGACCGCCGGTGCCGTCAGTTCCCGGACGGCCCCGACGGTCACGGTCTCCACCGGGTTCATCCCGGCCCGCGCGGCCCGTGTCGGCCATGACCCCTGCTGACCACGGCCGCGACCAGTCCACCATCACCAGACCACCACGACCGCGACACACCGGATGAGGAAAGCCGACGTGTTCGCTCCTGGCCACCATCTCTACCGGGCCGCCGACGGGAGTTGGCGTTACAGCGCCCCCGGGGACGTCTTCGTCCGAATTGGCGGCGAGGACCGCCTGCTTGCCCTCGTGCGGGACGTCGCGGCCGGAGCCACCCAGCTGCCCCTGCCCGATGTGGACCGACCCGCCGTCGAGCGCATGACCGCCGCGCTCACCGATCGCGGCGTGTTCGTCGGCCCGGGGCGTGTGGGGACCGTTCCGGCTGGCTGGAAGGTGCGCCTTGACGGCGACAGTCCGGTCGTCGGGAAGCTCACCGAACTCCTGGGCGACCTCCTCGAGGACGTCGAGTGCACCGTGGGCCCGGCGGACGAGGCCGCGGTCGCCGGCTCGGACGTCGTCGTCAGCTGCGCCCGGTGGCTGCCGGACTCGCACTGGTGCCGGCTCGACCAGTGGTGCGCGGCGCACCACACCCCATGGCACGGCTGCTACGCCGAGGGCGACACGTTCGTTGTGGGACCCTTGTCAATGCCGGGCCGTACGGCGTGCTACCAGGACACCAGAGGACGTCGGCTCGCCGCGGCCGCTCTCCCCGACGAGCTGATCGCCCACTGGGCCTACCTCGATTCCGACGCGGTCAAGCCGCCGGCCCCGTTCACCCCGGCAGCCACTGCGGTGCTGGCGGGGCTGCTCGCCGCCGACCTGCGGGCGCTGGCGGCGGGAAGCGCCGTTCCCAGCGAGGGGCACCAGCTCGTCGTCGACCTGACCACGGCGTCGATCAGCCGGCATCCGGTGCTTCCTCTTCCCAACCTCGCGGTCAACCCAGTATAGGCGCCGGGGCATGCACGCCATCGACGCGAACCAGGCCGTGCCGGCGGCGGACGGCGTCCTGCTGGCGACCGACGTCTACCGTCCCGACCGGCTACCCGCCCCGGCGGTGGTCACTCGCACCCCGTACGGTCGCGGTTCGCTGCTGGCAAACGGCGTCGGGTGGGCGCGGAACGGACTGGCCTACGTCGCCCAGGACGTGCGGGGGCGCTACGGGTCGGACGGGACCTGGACCCCGTATCAAGGGGAGCGCGCCGATGGCCGGGCGTTGGTCGAATGGGTCCACCGCCAGCCCTGGTGCGACGGGAACGTGATCCTCGCCGGAGCCTCCTACGGCTCGTTCACCGCGTGGGCAGCCGCCGTCACCGTGCCCGAGCTCGTGCGCGCAGTGATCAGCGAGGTACCCGCCGCGGGTCTGCGGCCCGCCAACGTGGACCCGTCGGGGATCCTGCGGCTGGCCGAGTACGCCGGATGGTGGACCGAGCACGCCGAGAGCCGCACCAGCAGGAACGGGCTGTCCGCGCAGATGCTGGGCTGCGAGCCGGACCTGCTGCGGCACCTGCCGGTCGCTGACCTCGGCCGGCGCCTCTGGGCACGGGTGCCACGCTGGTGGAGCGCCATAGTCCCGGCTCTGTCAGGCCCGGCTCTGTCAGCCCCGGCTCCGTCGACGACCGGCGACGGCCCGGCACCGCACGACCGTACGGGCGACGACCTCGGGGCGGGCATCAGCACGCAGGAACTGGCCCGCTGCTCGCTGCCGTCCCTGCATATCGGCGGCTGGTACGACCTCTTCCTGCCGCAGACGCTGTGGCAATGGGAAACCGCGGGCCGCGACCGCGCTCCGAACAGGCCCGCCCGGGGCCTGGTGATCGGGCCGTGGGGGCACGAGCTGTCGACCCCCGCTTCCAGCTCGGCGGGTGGGCGGGAGCACGGGCCCGCCTCGCAACTGCCGCTGGGACGCCTCCAGGTCGCGTGGATCCTTGACGTGCTGGCCGGCCGGGACGCGTCGATCACCAAGGTGTTCCTCGTCGAGGGCGGACGCTGGCTGGACCGGTGGCCGGCGCCCACCGCCACCCTGGGCCTGCAGGCCAGCGCTGACGGGTCACTCCTGCCGAACCCGCCCGAGCGGCCCGCCGAGCACCGGTTCACCTACGACCCGCTCGCCCCCTTCCCCAGCCTCCCGCGGGACTGCGACCGTGCCTCCCTGGACGCCCGCGCCGACGCCGTGGCATTCCGGACCCCGCCACTGACGACGCCGACCGCCATCGTCGGCGCACCCACCGTCACGATGGCCGCGGACACCACGGGCCCCGGCACCGACTGGATAGTCCGGCTGGTGGAGCGGCTCGGTGACGGCCGGGCCTTGGAGGTCACCAGCGGCGCCGCTGCCGTCGGGCCCGGCGCGGCCACGGTGTCGATCCCGCTCGACGCCACGGCTCTGCTGCTCCACCCCGGCAGCCGGCTAGAGCTGCAGGTCACCAGCAGCGACTTCCCGCGGCTGGCCCGCACCCCCAACACCGGCCAGGACCGGTACACCACCAGCGCCACCCGGACCGCCACCCAGACCATCCACACCGGTCCAACCCGCGGCTGCCGGGTTGACCTGCCCGTGCTGGAGCACCCGTGAGATCAACCACCCCCGCGCCGGCCGAACGGCGTCTCGTCGACCGCCGGCTCGGCGTCCTCACCCAGATTGTCCCCTACCAGCCGAGCCCCGCCATGCCGCGCTGCTGGGTCGGCTGGAGCGCCCGTGCCGCCGACACCCGTGCGTTCGCCACCTGGTCGGCCGAGCGGTTCGGCTTCGGTGCCGCTCTGGGCGATCACGACCGGGCGCGCCGTGCCGCGGTCGGGGAGGCCATGGAACGGTACTGCGGCAACGCCGTGCCCGACGCCCTGGAGATCGCCTGCTACGACGATCTCGCCAGGGCTGGGCGGCCGGCCCTCGACCCGGCGACCCTGGCGCTCTACTCCGACCGGCAGTACCGCGCCCGCGGGTTCCCCTTCCGGCCCTTCACCCGCCAGACACCGGTGGCCTGGGTGCCCGGCCGCGACCTGTACGCCGGGGATCCGGTGCTGGTGCCCGCGTCGATGGCCTACCTGAACTACTTCCGCGGCGCGCACGCCGACGAGGTGACCACCCACGCCATGCTGTATGCCGGCATCGCCACTGGCGAGAACCGTGAGCACGCCGAGCGTTTCGCGTTGGAAGAGCTCTTCGAACGCGACGCGAACACCATCTGGTGGGCCAGCGGCGCCGCAGGCTGGGCCGTCGCCGATGCGGCTGAGCTCCTCGACCGGTACGACATCGCCCACGGAGAGGGCACCGGTCGCACCATCCGGTTATTCCAGGTGCCAAGCCAGTTCCCGGTTCCGGTGCTCGCCGCCTTCCTTGAAGAACCGAGACGGGGGCTGATCGCATACGGCACGGCCTGCCGGGCGGGCCCGCGGGAAGCGGCGACGAAGGCGCTCGTCGAAGCCTTCGCCATGCTGGAACTGACCGCCGAGCTCGCGGACGGTGACAGCGCGCACTGGCGAGCCGTCGCCCGCGGCGAGATACCCCCGCACACCTACCTGCCCTACCGCGCCGACCGGCGGTACGCGGATGACATCCGGCCGGATTTCCGCGACCTCGTCGACCTGCCCGCGGTCGCCCAGCTCTACCTGGATCCGCGGATGCAGGGCCGGCCCCTCGACCGGCTCCGCGACGACACCCGCACCACCCGGCTCGCCGACATCCCCCGGGCCGACGGGGACGTCAACAGGGACGTCAACAGGGACGCCAACGGGGACATCAACGGGGACACAGCCCGCCGGCGCTATCTCGACATGCTCGCGACGCAGGGCCTGCCCGCCGTGTCAGTGGACGTCACCACCCCGGACGTGCGGGCGGCCGGCCTCACCGTCGTGCGGGTCATCGTCCCCGGGCTCTACGGCAACCCGCCCGCGGCCTTCCCGTTCCTCGGCGGCGAGCGGCTCTACGACGTACCCGCCCAGCTGGGCCTGGCTGCCGGAAAGCTCACCGAAGACACCCTTTATCCGTACCCGATCCCGCACGTCTGAGGCGCACCCATGGACCTCGCCGCGATCCTCGACCCCCGATCCGGGATCATCCGCCGGATCGAACGCAACACCATTCCCGCCACCCTGCCGCCCGAATTCACCATGTACACCGCCGTCCTCTCCGACACCACCAGGTTCTCCGCCTGGGCCAGTGACTTCGCCGGAGCCGGCTACGCCCTGCTCGACGACGACGCCGCCCTCGGGCCCGCCGTCGGCGAGGCCGTCGAACGCTACTGCGGGAACCTCGTCCCCGCCGGACTGCGCCGCGCCACCCACAAAGAGCTCACGGCGGACCGCGCCACCGTGCTCGACCCGCGCTCGGTGGTGCTGTACTCACCCGCCCAGTACGCCGGGCCCTACTTCCCGTTCACCGAGTACCGCGAGGATCTCGAGCTGGAGTGGACACCCGGCACTGACCTGCTTGCTGGCACCCCCGTCTGGGTACCCGCGCAGCTCGTCTGGGTGTCCTACGCCCACCAGGCCCAGGCCCGCGGGTTCCCCTACCTCAGCCCGGTCCTCAGCGCCGGCCTGGCCGCCGGTATGGACCAGCGCTCGGCGCAATGGTCGGCGATCTGCCAGATGATCGAACGTGACACGCTGACCATGGCCTGGCACGGCCGCCGGCCGTTGCGGGCCATTACCCCGCCCCCCTGGATCGCGCAGCTTGCCACGGGCGCGCACGGAAGCATGACGACCCGGTTCGTCGAATTCCCGAACGAGTTCGGCCTCGTCGTCGCCGGCGCACTGGTGCACGACACGGCGACCGGCTACCTGACCATGGGAGCAGCGTGCCGGACCACCACCACGCCGGCGCTGCGCAAGGCCCTTGCCGAAGCCTTCCAGCTGCAGATGTTCGTCGCCGACCTCGATGACCCCGACGGCCCCTACATGCGCGCCGCACGCAACCCGCACAGCCCCCTCAAGCCGTGGCGAGCTGACCGGCGGTACCTCGACGACTGCCGAGACGACCTGGCAGATGTCGTCGAGTACTGCACCCACCTCCAGCTCTTCCTCGACCCTCGCCTGCAGGACCGGCTGGAGGCCGAACTCGCCGAGACCCTCACCGGCACGATCGGCTGGGAGACCCTCGACCGGGACGCCCGGCACGCCGGAGTCGACGACCCGATGGTGCTCGCGCGCACGCTCGCCGGCGCCGGCCACCCGGTGACATCGGTCGACGTCACCACCGAAGACGTGCGCCCCACCGGCATGCGGGTCGTGCACACCTTGGCCCCCGGCCTGTACTCGAACACCTCCGTCGGCCTTCCGTTCCTCGGCGGCGCCCGGCTGGCCAGGCAACTCGCCGCGGCGGGCACCACCCGGCGCGACCTCCCGCTACCGCATTAGTGCATTAGCGACGTAACCGAAAGGACGAGTGTGGCCGAGGACGTCACCGCGCTGGAGCGTATCCGGCGGGCCCAACAGGTCCTCAATGGTCCGCCGACCCGGCAGGTGGTGCTCGACGGACTGCGCGCCGCCACCAGCCGGATTCCGCTGCCGGCACCGCGCGCGGACCTGCCGGTCGAGTTCGGCCAGGTGCTCGCGGCACGCAGGTCCTGGTACCGGTTCGATGCCGAGGCGCCGACCGCCGAGAATGTCTCCTCGCTCCTACGCTGGGCGGTTGGTCCGCAGCGGGATGTCCGATTGCCCGACGGCAGTCAGCACCGGATGTGGATGGCGCCGTCGGCAGGTGGCCTGCATTCACTGTCCATCTATCTCGTCATTGCGCGCAGTGCGCAACTGTCCGGCGGCGTGTTCCGGTACGACGCCGAGGACCACTGTCTGCAGATGTTGTGGTCCGGCGAGCCGGTGGCGGCGTTGCGTTCGGTGCTGGTCCAACCCGAGTTCGCCGAACGGGCGCCCATGGCGGTCGTCGTAGTCGCCCGGCTTGACACGACTCTCGTGAAGTACCCGGCACGCCATTACCGCACCCTGCACCTCGACGCGGGAATCGCCGTGCAGAACCTCTACCTGGTCGCGGCCGCACTCGGGCTGGCCGGATGCGCCGTGACGGCCTTCGACGACCAGGCCCTCGCCGAGTTGCTGCGCCTGCCCGACACGATGTTCCCGACCGTCGTGTTCCCCGTCGGCCGTCAGCCGGTCCGACCGCCAACCAGGCATGCGAGCTGACTACATTTCACTATCGCCGGCCGCGGCGGCCGTCACGGCCGCCGCGGCCGGACGTGGGCGGCCGAGGTGCCCAGCCCCGTGGGGCCGCCGAAGAGCCGTACTCCCGCCGTCGGGTGGTACCGCAGTTCGGACTCCTCGTACCGATGCGTGCCCTCATGCCAGCGGAGGATCCCGGCCAGCCAGTTCTGGAGTTCCCGCGCATAGCCCAGCAGCGCCTGCCGCGCCGGCGCGTCCAGGGCGAAGCTGTCGAACAGCGCCGGAAGCTCGTGCGCCACGATGTGCTCGAACTGCCGTATCCGGGAGGTCATCAGATCGTTGACCACCGTGAGGGCACGCTCCCGGTCGCAGTCGAGGAAGTTCTCGACGACGAGGACACAGTTGTGGATCTCACCCTCGAACTGGATCTCCTTCTGATAGGAGAAGACGTCGTTGAGGAGGCAGGCGTAGTCCGCGGCCGCGTTCTCCAGAGCCTGGATCGGCCGGGTGCGGTAGATCTCGGGTGGCACGGTCTGCTCCCGGGCCAGCCGGGACAGGCTCATCGTCAGATCCGAACCGAAGGTCGCCCGGCGCATCTCAATGTAGTCGATCGGGTCGGGAATGCGATTCTGGGCCTGGTTTGCCAGCTCCCACAGCCAGCTGTCGATCATAACCTCGACGGCGCCGCGGAACGTCTCGCGCGCGCCTGGCGACATGGTCTCGGTGGTGCGCGCCCACAGGTCGGCCAGACCGCGTTCCAACGCGTTGGCCGGCACCGCGGTGACGGGGGAGTCCACCGGCATGAACTCCGACAGCCGGGCGTTGCACACCTTGGCCCCGAGGATGTCCCGGGTGCGGCCGAAGATTACCGGGTAGTAGTCGTCGGCGTAGGTCCCCCAGGTGAGCCAGTCCGTCGTCAGATTCAGTTCCGGCAGGGTCGCGTCCGGATGGATTCCGGCCGAGCACAGCGCGAAGTCGAACGCCCGCAGTTTGTGTTCGTCCCAGATGCCCGGAATCGGGTCCAGCATCCCCACCGCCCGGGCCCAGATGATGTTCTCCCGGCGGGAGGCGTCCAGATGCGGGCTCTGCCCGGTCGAGAAGGGCATGCAGAAATCGGGATGGCGCAGCGGCCCGACGATCTGGTGCGGGATGTGCGTGAAAGAGCGGATCCGGCGCGGTGCGGTGGTGACGAGGGACGGCACGATCCGGGCCGCCGAGGTACCGAGACCGGTGAGTCCGAGGAGTCCGCCGAGCTCGCCGCTCCCGGGCGCCACGGCCCGGTTCATGTACCGGCTCGAGCGCAGGTGCCACTCGTGGCCCCCGGACTGCCAGTCCTGCAGACCCTTCACGTACGCCAGGACCTCCAGCCGGCTCCCCGGGTCGACACCGTGCTCCTCGAGGACCGCCGGCAGTTCGGTGACCGCGGTGTGCTCGAACTGGTGCAGCCGCGAGGTGAGCAGGTCGTTGACCGTGTCGGCGGCCTCCTGGGTTCCACAGCCGAGGAAACGTTCGATGACGAGCACGCCGTTGCTGAGCTCGCCCTCCTCTTCGACCTCGCGCTGGTAGGAGAACAGGTCGTTGCGCAGGTGCACGGCGTCGGCGAAGGTGTCCCGCAGTACCTGCAGCGGCCGGGTTGCCGCGACCCGGGCCGGAACCTCGGCATCGGCGGCGTGCTCGACGAGGTTCGCCGACCAGGGCGCGCCGCCGACCTTGCGCCGCATCTCGACGTATTCAATCGGGTTGGCGAGCTGGCCGGCGTTGATGTTGGCTAGTTCCCACAGGGACTCGTCCAGTAGGTTCTTGGTGCTGACCGCGAACCGCCGCCGCCAGTCGGCGGAACGCTCCGGGACGGTCCGGGTCCACAGGTCGGCGAGTCCGCGTTCCACCGGGTTGGTCGGCGTCTCGGTGATCTTACCGTCGACGGGCATGAAGGCGGGCAGACGGTCGAGGTAGGCCCGGGCGCCGGCCATGTCGTGGGACCGCTTGTACAGCTCCAGGAAGTGGTCGTCGAAGTAGAACACCCAGACATACCAGTCGGTGACCAGATCGAGTTTTCGGCCGACGGCGTCCGGATGGGTGTATGCGCAGAGCAGGGCGTAGTCGTGTGCGTCGAAGTCGGCCTCGGTCCAGATCACGGTTCCGTGCTGCGGAGAGTCGATCATCTCCATCTCGTCGGCCCAGGCCCTGCTGTGCACGCGGGCCTGTTCCAGGTTCGGATTGAGCCGTGCCGGATAGGGCACGTAGAACTCCGGTAGCGTGAAAGGCTGCATGACCCGCTGGTGAACCTTTCTCGGTCACGGGCTGGACGGCCGGCCCCGAAAGTCGGCCGGATACGGATCCTTATCCGTATCCGGCACCGGAGAACCTTCCCCGGGGAATCGGTCCCGGGGAAGGCGTACCGGGTCTGCCGGGGTGGCAGCGGAGAAGCGAACAGTCGGGGCGGCCGGGAGAGATCGGGCCGGGATGCCGCGGAGCCCAGCGGAACCCTCCCGGAACCCCGCGTAATCTCGCGTAATTCCGCAGAATTCCGCGGGTTCCGGGTGATCCCAGCGGCTCGCGCGGCCGGGTGTCACCGACCGATCTCGACGTTCTCCAGGATGCCGAGCGCGTCGGGGACGAGCACCGCCGCGGAGTAGTACGTGGTCACCAGGTACGAGATGATGGCCTTGTCGCTGATACCTGCGAATCTCACGGACAGGCCGGGCTCGTATTCGTCCGGCAGGCCGGCGTGGTGCAGGCCGATCACCCCCTGGTTCTCCTCATCGGTGCGCAGTGCGAGGATGGACGTGGTACCGGTCCTGCTGATCGGAATCTTGTTCAACGGGAGCAGGGGAACGCCGCGCCAGGCCGGCACGTGCTGGTCGTGGAAGAGGACGGTGGCCGGGTAGATGCCGCGGGCGGTGCATTCCCGGCCGAACGCGGCGATGGTCCGCGGGTGGGCGAGCAGGAAATGTGTGCTGCGTCGGCGGCTCAGTAGCTCGTCGAGGTCGTCCGGGGTAGGCGGACCGCTCCGGGTGTGAATACGCTGGCGGAGGTCGGCGTTGTGCAGCAGCCCGAAGTCGGGGTTGTTCACCAGTTCGTGCTCCTGGCGTTCGCGCAGGGCCTCGACGGTGAGCCGGATCTGGTGCTCCAGCTGGTTGTGCGGTTCGTTGTAGAGGTCCGCCACCCGGGTGTGGATGCGTAGCACGGTCTGGGCGACGCTGAGCTCGTATTCGCGGGGCGCCAGCTCGTAGTCGACGAACGTCCCCGGCAGGTCCGGTTCCCCGGCGTGCCCGGCGGCGATCGTAATCTCCGCTTCGCCCAGGCGGTTGCTCGGGGGCTGGGGTCGGGTCCGGTACTCGTCGAGGTGACGCCGCAGCTCGTCGGAGGAGTCGACGAGCTCGGAGAACTGCTGGCGCGACAGGACGAGGGCCGTCGTACCGGTGAGTGCGCGGGCCGTGAACTCCCAGGTCAGGTCCTCCTCGACCAGCACCTCGTCACCGTACTCCCCGGGGCCGAACCTGCCGACCTTGCCGTGCGCGATCAGGAACACCTGGTCGGCGGCCTGACCACCCTCCACCAGGACGTCCCCGGCGGCGAACTCCCGTTGGGCGAAGCGGTCCGCGAGCGCGTCGAGCACCTCGCCGTCGAAACCGCGCAGGGCGGGCAGCTCGCTGAGTTCGCGCGGAACGACCCGGACCTCGGATCCGGTGGTGGTGAACGTGAGGAGCCCGTCCCCGAGTATATTAGGTCAGGCGGCGGTTGACCCGGTACACGCCGCCGGACGCCTGGACCCACGGCAGTACCCGCAGCAGCCACCGGGAGGTGATCTCCTGCATCTGCGGAACGGACTTGGTGGTCGTCGCGAGATTGCGCGCGGCCGCCGTGCCCAGACTCAGCCGGGGCTCTTCGCCGCCGGCATCCGTACCGGTCTGCACGGGTTCGGTCATGACAGACTCCACCTATTTCTGGTTTTCGCAGGGGCAGTTTTCCCACTGGGAGTGGGGGTTTACACTGGGGATATGGGGGTTTTCCCGGAGTGCGGTTTTGATTGACTCGGCGCACGTGCAGGAGGCGCGGCCTGTGCACGGTCATAGGAATGTGCGGGCGTGACGGGCCCCGGCGGCTGGCGGCCGACCGCGGGTACATCGAACCGACACGAAATGCGGGACGTCGAAGTTCCGATACTGCGCTGGGTGAGTCTCGCCTTCCCTGAGTAGCGATGACATCGATGGGCGCTCCGTCGGTGTAACCCCCCATGACGTCGAGTCAACATGCGCTTGTCTCGAACGGAACGCGCGTCGCCTCGCCGCGCATTGGAAGCCTCCCGCATCGATCACGCGGGCGGCAAGCACTTTGCGGAACCAATCAGATCTGGTCCGGGCAGACTGGCCTGCCCTAGTCCCTCGGGCCGGTCCGGCAACCACGCACCGTCAAGGGCGGCCGGGCGTTTTCTCGATCGTTTTCCCGGCGTCCCGACCGGCTGTCGGTACGCAGCGGACAGGCGTTCTGCCCGCCTTTTCCGCTGGTGGATCCAGCGCCGATCGGCGCCCGTGTCCCGGCTACGGTGATATCGGGTCGAAATCTGGTCCGGCTGTCGGTCGAGCGTTCGCGGAGCCCGCGCGCGAAATGCCTTCGGTGATATTAGATCGCGTGGCGGACCATAGCCAATTCTGCCGGGGAACCCGGGTCGGAGCGCCGTCGTCTCCCTCGAGTGCGGCGCGCGGATATTTCTTCACCCCCACGCCGGTGGACCGGAAACGTCACGGTGACGGGGACGGAGACGGCGCGTGGCGTCCCGCCGCTCCGGGCCCGTTGCAGCCGGCCCGTCCGCGGCAGATCCGGACCGGTTGCGGACTCCTCATGACACGCCATAGACGCTGGCTGCTTCGCCTGGTCAGGGCCTCGGCCCGGAATCGGGTCGGGTGCCCGCCCCGGGTCCGCAACCGCGGCCTGGTCCGATCATCCGCCGGATGCGGCGGCCCTGCGGCCCCGTCGGGGCCAAAGGCCTGGAGATTGCGGGACCTGTGGCCATTGCGGGACCTGTGGCCATAGCCGGAACGGTGTATCCGTCCGTCCGGTATGGCCGGCCGGGTGATCGACCCGACGCGCATCGTATTGAGCCGGTCCTGCCGACCGAGGGAGCCATTGCCTCCCGGCAACGGCGCCGGCCGAATCCCGCGATGCGAGGGGCATGCCTCGGCTGGTCGCCTTCGCTTCAAGCTTCGGCTCAAGCCTTGGCGCCGAGATTATCACTATACGTGTCTTTGGAAGGACATTAGCGTTACTCCATCGTACGCGCCGGTGCGGCGTGACCGGTGCGGCTTCACCGGACGGCGCAGGTGCTCCCGGGCGTCAACTCACCGTCATCACGCCGACGGGCTACTAGGGCC